>NZ_JSEH01000030.1 GCF_000801335.2 Desulfovibrio sp. TomC | reverse complement strand
CGGCCTGGGCAGTTTCCAGGCAACCGGGCAATCCGGCAGCCAGGGAGAGGGCCAAGGCAATGAGGCAGACTGTGGCCAGGGCAGGACGAAAAAGCGGGCCTCCCGACCGAGGGAAACCCGCTTGGCTGGCCATGTGGCGCGGCGCGCACGAAGCGACGCTAGAAGACCCGGCGGCCTCCGGCATAATGCGTTCTCCAGTAATCTTCTTCGAGGTGCGAGATGGTCACGTTCTTGCCGTAGGTCGCGCTGTGGATGAACTTGCCGTTTTCCAGATAAATACCGACGTGATTAACGCCCCGTTTGGAGCGGAAAAAGACGAGGTCACCTTTGCGCAGGCTGTTTTTCGCCACTTCCTTGCCCACCTGGTACTGTTCGCGGGAGGAGCGGGGCAGATTGACGCCGTAACGGTTAAACACCCAGGTGGTAAATCCCGAGCAGTCAAACCCGGAGTTGGGATCGCAGCCGCCCGAGCGGTAGCGGGTGCCGAGCTGGGTGGAGGCGGTGCGCAACAGGCGGTCGTAAACGCCACCCTTGCGCTGCACCGCAGCCAGCTCGAAAAGATTGTCGCTGATGAGCTTGTCAGGCGAAGCAGCCGTCTGCTTGGGGGCCGATGGGTGGCCCTGGTCGAAAAGATTGCCTGAAATGAGATTGTTTTCAGCGGAGGCGATGAGTTTCGCCTCAGGAACATTGCCGCTGATGAAGTCGTTGCGGGCGTTAAAGCCTTGATAATCTTCGAATTGGTAGGAGTAGGTCTTGGGTTTTGAAGTACATCCGGCCAGGGCCAAGGCCAGGATTGTCACAAAGGCGAACGGTTTGAGCTTGCGTAGGGTGCTGGCGTGTGCGCGCGCGTCGGTCAAAACTATTCCTCCTTGCTGGAGTTGCCGGCCGGGGCCGCATCCACGTATCCGTCCAATCCTTTTCGATACCGTGGGGGCATTCATCGCCTGCGGACGCGATGAACCGTGCTGTGCATGCCGGATACATTTCTTCAAAAGTTAGGATTTCGTTTAAAAGCTTCAAAAATTCCCGTCAAGGTTATTTTGAGAATTTAATAATCTGAAATGTTCTCCGGGGCAGGCCGCGACCCTTGTCCAGGGAGCGAAAATGGGGAACAATCAGTGGAAATGGCGATCATTTTTTCCGTTACAACCCCTGAGAGGGAAGGCCTCGTGCCGGCTGTTTCCGGCGACACCCTGGCCCGGGCGCTTTTCCGGGCCGGATTTTTCGTCGGCGTGCCGCTGTGCGCCGGTCTTGGTCGTTGCGGCCGGTGCCGGGTCCGTTTTTTGCGGGACGCCCCCCTGCCTTTGCCGGCTGAATACCGCCGCTTATCCGATGAAGCCGTGACGGCCGGCTGGCGGCTGGCCTGCCTGCATCCGGCCCGGGGCGGCGAAGCCCTCGCCCTGGCCGACATCGGCCCGGCCCCGGCTTACGACCGGCAGGTCGTCAGCCGGGCTGTCGCCGTGGCCGGGCCGGTGGGATTGGCGGTTGATTGCGGCACCACCGGGCTGGCGTGGCGGGTGGTGTCCCTGACCGACGGCATGGTTGCGGCCGAGGGGCGCGGAGTCAACCCCCAACTCGGGGCCGGGACAGAGGTGATCTCCCGTCTGGCCTTTGCCCTGGAGCCGGGCGGCGGGGCCTATCTGCGCCGGCTTATCATTGACGAACTGTTCCGTCTTGCCGCCCTGGCCGGACCGCAGCTGGCCGCTTTGTGTGTGGCCGGCAACCCGGCCATGGTGTCGATTTTATGTGACAAGCCCCTGACCGGTCTGGCCCGCGCGCCCTATGGCCTGGCCTGGCGGGCCGGGGAGACCGTCGATCTGGGCGGCGGTCTGCCACCGGCCTATGTGCCGCCGCTTTTCGGCCCGTTTGTCGGGGCCGACATTGCCGCCGGACTGGCCGTACTGACCCGCCAGGACCCGGCCTATCCGTTCATGCTCGTTGATCTCGGCACCAACGCCGAAATGGTCCTGGCCCTGGGGCCGGACCGTTTCCTGGCCGCCAGCGCCCCGCTTGGCCCGGCCCTGGAGGGCGTGGGGCTGTCCCAGGGGGCCATGGCCGGACCGGGGGTGGTGGTGGCCTTTGACCTCACTCCCGGGGGGCTCGTCCCGGTTTTCTTCGACGATGGACCGGTCCCGGCCGCACCCAGAGGTATTGCCGGGCCGGGCTATCTGTCCCTGGCCGCCCGGTTGCGGGAGCAGGGAGTCCTTGACGTGGACGGCCGATTCGCTACAACCCCGGCCGCGACCCCGCTTGGCCGGCGGCTGGCGGCCGGGATCGGCAGTCAGTACGGTGAACCGGTTTTCGAGACCGCCGGGTGCCTGCTGCCAGCTTCGGATGTCGAGGAACTGCTCAAGGTCAAGGCCGCCTGTAATCTGGCCTTTTCGACCCTGCTTGCCGCCGGCGGACTGACAACGGCCCACCTCGCCGCAGTCCATCTGGCCGGGGCGTTCGGCACGGCCGTCTCCCCGGGCGATCTGGAAACCCTTGGTTTTTTCCCGCCGGGTCTGGCCGGCAGAACCCATGTTGCCGGCAATCTTGCCCTGGAAGGGGCCGCACTTTTTCTCACCGATCCGGCCAGCCGCGAGCAGGTCGCAGCCCTGGCCGCCAAGACCGACGTGGTCCCCCTGGCCGCTGCCGACGATGCCGGCTACGCCTTCATCCAAAGGATGGTTTTTTCCTATGTCCCGTGATGCCGACGATTTATTGCCCCGCTCCGGCCCGATTGGAGCCGCGCGCCACCTGTTTGCGGCCATCCCCCCGGAGGTCTCAGCCCGGCTTTCGGCTTACCCGGAGATGCTGCGCCGGGTGCTGCCGCTGCGTCCGGCCATGATTCGGGAGTTGCCGCGTCTGGTGCGCGAGCTGTCCATGTCACTGACGGCCGAGCGCGAGGGCGGCCCGCGGCCCGGCTATTTAAGCGAACCCCGCACTCTCTCGGCCTATGCCTGGTATTATCTGCCCTGGAACCTCATGCGCCTGTCGCGCCTGCTGCCGGGCCTTGACCTCAATCTCCCGGACGGCGGGCTGGTGTGCGATCTGGGCAGCGGCCCCTTGACCTTTGTCCAGGCCTTGTGGCTGTCGCGGCCGGATCTGCGCCGCAAAAAGCTGCGCATTTCCTGCCTGGACCGCTCCAAACGAGCCCTGGACCTGGGGCTTGGGCTTTTTACCGAACTGGCCGGCTTCGATCCGACCGCCCCGGACGCGCCATGGAGCATCCGGGTGACCAGGGGCGAATACTGGCAGGGCCTGACCGGGGGGGCGGACCTGATCGCCATGGTCAATGTGGCCAACGAACTGGCCGGCACCAGTCGCGACCCCCTGGATTCACGCATGGAGCGGGTGGCGGCCCAGCTGACCGACGCCCTGGCCCCGGGCGGCCGGGCCTTGATCGTTGAACCCGGGACCCGGCTTGGCTGGCGCTGCCTGCTCGGGATGCGCGAGGCCTTTATCGAACTGGATATGGACATCTCCGCGCCGTGTCCCCACCGGGAGGAGTGTGTGCTGGTCGGGGGCCGCACCCGGGCTTGGTGCCATTTCAACATGTCGTCCAAGGGCGCGCCCAAATGGCTGACAACGTTCTCCGATCGGGCCAACCTGGGCAAAGAGCGGCTCAGCCTGTCCTTTCTGCTGGCCCGGAAGACCCGGCCGACCGTGGATCCCAAGGCGGTCCGGATCGTGTCCGGGGCCTTTGCCCTGGCCGATGTCCCAGGCAGCGCCGTTTACGGCTGCAGCGAGAGTGGTTTGACCGTGCTGGTGGCTCCGGACCGCCGACCGCCGTTTCCCGGCGACCTCCTGGCCGTGGCCATCCCGCCCAATGCCCCGCTTGACGCCAAAAGCGGCGCGCCCCGGGTTACGCTGCCGGTCGATCCGGATGCGCCGGCTCCGGCCAGACCCCAGTCGGAGCGTTCAGAGCAAGCAGGCGCGCCGGCCAAACCGCGCCCGTCGGCCCGGCCCCGGGGAGCAGGAAAGCCCGGGCGGGTGGGAGGGGACGCTGCCGGCCGCGACCGGAACGAAGGAAAATCCCGACCAGGCGGGACTGGGACAAAACCGACCTTTCGGGCTCGCAACAAATCCAAAATCAAAGCCAAACGGCAGCCTCGTCGGACGGGATAACAGGGCGGGCAAAGACCGGGGGACGCCGAGGCAACGCCATTTGCCTGGATTGTGTCACGACAAGCCGTCCGGCAACGACACACAGCTGTAGTGTTGCGGCGGCACAGAGTCTGCCGGCCAGGAGAGTTGTTGTCCAAAGGCGTGAAATATGTTAATGAGTGCGGCATCCGGCTGCACGGACGAATCAGTCAGCAATGAAGCAAAAGGAGGTCCCGCGTGGAGGTGTCGCAAACCGACATCCCGGGGCTTGTCGTCGTCAAACCCAAGGTTTTCGGCGATCATCGGGGTTTTTTTCTGGAGACGTACAGTCGTGAGGCCTATGCCCGGGCTGGGTTGGGCTATGATTTTGTCCAGGACAACCACGCCCGTTCCGGCCCCAAAGGGGTGTTGCGCGGGCTGCATTTCCAGTTGCCGCCGGCCACCCAGGCCAAACTTGTCTGGGTGACGCGGGGCGCTGTTTTCGATGCGGTGGTCGACTTGCGGGTGGGATCGCCAACATACAAAAAATGGTACGGCATTGAGTTGTCGGCGGACAATTTCTTGCGGCTCATGGTTCCCCGGGGCTTCGCCCATGGGTACGTCACCCTGACGGAAGATGCGGAATTCATGTACAAGGTGGATGCTCCCTACACCCCGGCCCAGGATGCCGGCATTGCCTGGAACGATCCAGAAATCGGCATATCCTGGCCGGTGACGACCCCCATCTTGTCTGAAAAAGATGCCGTCCAACCCCGACTGGCCGACGTCGGTTCTCCCTTCACCTATGCTCCCTGACCGCAGTCTGGACAAGGAGGCGGCATGACCTGCAACGATTCCGTAGCTACGGACACGACCCGCCATGCTTTGATTCTGGCCGGCGGTTCCGGCACCCGACTTTGGCCCTTGTCCCGGACTTTGCTGCCCAAACAGCTCCTGGCCCTTGGCGGCGACGAGACCTTGCTGCAGACCACGGTCCATCGGGTGGCCCAGGCCTTTTCCCCGGTCCAGATTGCCGTGGTGACCAACGAGGAGCATGTGTTCGAGGTCCGCGCCCAGTTGCGCGGCCTGCTCCCCGACGTGGCCGGGGCAGTTCTGGCCGAACCGGTGGGCAGAAATACGCTGCCCGCCATACTGCTTGGCCTTGAACGCATTGTCGCTGCCGATTCCCAGGCCGTGGTCGGGGTGTTTCCGGCGGACCACCGCATCGATGATGCCGCGTCATGGGTCCGGGCTATGGATCAGGCAACCGAACTGGCCCGCCAGGGCTGGTTTGTCACCTTTGGCATCCCCCCCCAGGCCCCGGAGACCGGCTACGGTTATATCCACCGTGGCAATGTCCTGGGAACAGGCAGCTACGCCGTGCTCGGCTTTACCGAAAAGCCTGACCGGGAAACGGCCGAGCAGTTGCTGTCCAGTGGGCACTATTTCTGGAACAGCGGCATGTTCGTGTTTCGGGCCGACATGTTTCTCGAGGCCGTGGCCGCCCATGCCCCGGCCCTGTACGACTGGTGGCAGTCGCGGGCCGAGCGTCCTCTGGCTGCAGGCTATGCCGGTATTCCGGACGTATCCGTGGACTACGGCGTGGTGGAAAAGCTCGACCGCATTGCCATGGTCGAGGCGGGCTTTGACTGGGACGACCTGGGCAGCTGGGAGGCTCTTTATCGCTTGGGCAAGCGGGACGCCAACGGCTGCGTGATCAAGGGCGACGTGCTGGCCCTGGATTGCTCGAACTCGCTCTTTTTTTCACAAGGAAGCACCCTGGCCGCAGCCGGGGTCAAAGACCTTATTGTCATCCAGACCCGCGACGCCACCCTGGTGTGCCCGGTGTCCGAAGCCCAGCGGGTCAAGGACGTGGTTGGGGCGCTCAAATCCCAGGGCAGCAAGCTGGTGGAAGCCCACGTGACGGTGCGTCGCCCCTGGGGCAGTTATACCGTCCTTGAGGACGGGCCGGGGTTTAAAATCAAGCGTATTGTCGTGCTGCCCGGAGCGCGGCTGTCGCTGCAGATGCACCACCATCGGGCCGAGCACTGGGTTGTGGTGTCCGGCACGGCCCTGGTGCAGGTTGGGGAAAAAGAAATTCTTCTTTCCGACAACCAGTCCGTGGACATTCCGAAGACCAGTCTGCACCGGTTGTCCAACCCTGGAAAAGTGCCGGTGGAAATCATAGAAATCCAGTCTGGGCCGTATCTTGAAGAAGATGATATCGTGCGGTTCGATGACATCTACGGCCGCGAGGGCAAGGCGCCGGGCCAGAGTCAGCCAGAGGCTGGGGATTCGTGAAAATTTTCATAAGGCCTTGACACGACAGTTGTCGCTTCGATAAAAAGTGCGGTGCGATAATCTGCGCCGGGGTGAGGGGACAAACCCCCGGAGGGATTTGCGACGTGGAGACACGTCATTACCTTATCCGTCTTTTCCACGGGGAGAAGCGGCCGCCGTGTGCCATCGCGCGCGGTGGAAAACCAGCAACGGCATGGGCAGGGGAAGTATGGAGGAGAAGAGATCGACTTCGGCCGGCGGCGTGGGCGGCATGGTGCTTTGCACCTTGATCGGCTTCGTCGGCGCCCTCGTGGTGGGATGGGTCATCTTTCCGAAGATCCTATTTAGTGAAAAAACACAACCCATTCGTTTCAGTCACACTGTCCACGCACAGCTTGGCATTGACTGTGAGCAATGCCACCATCTGGGTCCGGACGGCCGATTTGCCGGCCTGCCCACGACCGAGTCCTGTGCCGAATGTCATGGCGAAGAAACCGGCGATACCTCGGCCAATGGCAAGGAAATCGACAAGTTCGTCAAAGATTACGTCAAGACTGGCGTTCAGGTCCCCTGGCTCGTGTACCAGTACCAGCCCGACAACGTGTTCTTCTCGCACGCCGCCCACCGTGGCTTCGAGTGCACCAAGTGCCATCTCGACGTCGCCAAGATGGAGAATCCGCCGGCGTACTACCAGAATCGTCTGAGCGGCTACAGCAAAGACACGATGAAGATGTGGGAATGCGAACGCTGCCATGCCTCTATGGGCACCAGCAACGCCTGCTACGTCTGTCATAAATAAGGGGGGAGAAATGGGACTTGATCGCAGAGCTTTCCTCGGCCTCGTGGCGGGTGGCGCCGTGGGCACCATGTTCACCCCCATTCCGTGGAAATTAATTGATGACGCTGCCATCTGGACACAGAACTGGTCTTGGATTCCCAAGGTTCCCAAGGGCCAGATCGATTACGTGGCCACGACCAGCAAGTTGTGTCCGGCCAGTGAAGGCCTTAAAATCATGCGCGTGGCTGGCAATCCTGTCAGTGCAGCCGGCAATCCGGACCATCCGTTGTCCCGTGGCGGCGTGTCCGCCCTGGCCCGGTCCGAAGTGTACATGCTCTACAGTCCGGCCCGCATCAAATCGCCGATGAAGCGCAACGGCAAAACCTTTGCCCCCATCACCTGGGAGCAGGCGCTTATCGAGATGTCTGAAAAGCTTGGTGCGGCCAAAGGCTCGGTGGCCAGCATCTCCGGCGACGCCACCGGCACTGTCAACGAGGTGCTCACCGCCCTCGTCGGCAAGCTCGGCAGCGCCGGCGCCTTCATGATGCCCGGCGAAGCCACCTCGGCCGCCAAGGCGCTCAAACTCATGGGCGCGCAGGGCCAGGCCGGCTACGACTTCGAAAATGCCGATACCGTGCTCGTGCTTGGCGCCGACATCTTCGAAACCTGGGGCACGTCCACCAGAAACCGCAAGGCCTTTGGCGCGACCCGTCCCGCCGGGGCCAAACCCGCTTCCAATTACATCTACGTCGGACCGACCCGCAACAATACTGCGGCCGTGTGCGACCAGTGGATTCCCGCTGCCGCCGCCGAACTTGGCGTGGTGGCCATGGGCATTGCCTGGCACCTGCTCAAGGCTGGCGCGACCAGCAACGCCCCCGGCTTTGACACCTTCAAGGCCGTGGTCAACGGCGGCTTCGGTCCCGAAGACGTCAAGCGCGCCACCGGCATCGGCGGCGACGTCCTGGCCGGCATTGCCAAGTCCCTGATGGCTTCCAAGGCCGCCCTGGTGGTCACCGGTTCCCCGTTTGGCCAGGGCATGGGCGCTGCGCCGGTTATCGCCGGCATGTCGCTTAATATGCTCCTTGGCCGCATCAACAAACCCGGCGGCGTGTACATGTTGCCGGAACTGGCTTCGGTGGTCCCGGGCGCGTTGTCCCGGGCGGCCATGCTCGACGGCGATCTGCCGGCCTTCCTCAAGGGCGTTGCGTCCGACAAGACTCCGGCTCCCAAGGCCCTGCTTGTGTACGATGCCAACCCGGCCTACGGCCTGCCCGAAGCGGCGACTATGGCCAAGGCTCTGGAAAAGATCCCGTTTAAGGTCAGCTTCTCCTCCTTCATGGACGAGACTGCGGCCCTGTGTGATCTGGTTCTGCCCAACTCGTTGCCTCTTGAGCGCTACGACGACGTGGCCACGCCTTACGGTTCCGGCTTTTGCGTTTACAGTCTGGTGCGGCCCATCCAGAAGCCCATCTACGACACCAAAACCTCGGCCGATGTCCTGTTGGCCCTGGCCCGCAAGCTGAGTATCGATCTCAAGTTCGATAATTTCCAGCAGGTGCTCAAGGAAAAAGTCGCCAGCCTGTCCAAGGCCAGCGGCGGATTTGTGGCCAAGGACGTCATGCCCTGGCAGGTGGCGGCCGGAAAGCCCGCCCCCGCCCTGGTCGGCGGCGATCTCTGGAAGGCCCTGGAAGCAGGCTATGCCTGGACCATGGTCGGACAGGTGGCCCAGACCGGCATGGGCTTTGCCGCTGAAGTGGTGGCCAAGGCCGCCAAGGCCGGCAAGCCTGCGGCCGGCGCCACGCTGGCTCCCTACGCCCAGCTGCGCACCGGCACCCCGGCCACGGGCATTCCCTGTCAGGATCTGACCACCGTGCCTGATACCGAGCTGCTCGGCGAGAACACCCTGGTGCGCCTCAACAGCGAAACCGCCAAAACCCTCGGCCTCAAAAAAGGGCAGATGGTCAAGCTCTCCGCTGCCGGCGTCGACTGCCAGGCCAAGGTCCACATCTTCGAAAGCGTCATGACCGGCATGGTCTCGGCCCCGCTGGGCTTTGGCCATACAGCCTTCGACTACTTCAGCCAGGGCAAGGGAGCCAACTACCTCTCCCTCATGGCCGTGGCCGAGGAGCCGGGCTCCGGCATGTCCATGTGGATCGCTTCGGAAGTCAAAATCGCCTAACGCAAGGTAAAGGGAAGCCGTCATGTCCGGACAGAAAAAGGAATTCCCGATCACCTGGGGCATGGTGATCGACATTGACAAATGCACCGGCTGCGGGGCCTGCATGGCCTCCTGCCAGACGGAAAATAACGTCGAACCGCAACGCGACGCCTCCAACAAACTCCGTTCCACCTCGTGGATGACCGTCTACGAGCTGACCAACGGCAAGTCCTACCCGGACCACGACATTGCCTATCTGCCCCGGCCCTGCCAGCAGTGCGGCAACCCGCCCTGCGTGTCCGTGTGCCCGGTCATTGCCACGGAAAAAAACGAGAACGGCGGGATCGTCAGCCAGGTCTACCCCCGTTGCATCGGATGCCGGTACTGTGTGGCCGCCTGCCCCTACCACGTCCGGTACTTCGGCTGGTTTGACCCGGTATGGCCCGAAGGCATGGAAAAGACCCTGTCGCCGTTGACTTCGGTACGGCCGCGCGGCGTCGTCGAAAAGTGCTCGTTTTGCCACCACCGTTGGACCCTGGCCAAGGACGCTGCCCGCGCCGCCGGCAAGGATCCCGAGGATCTCGCTGATGGGGCCTACGTCACCTCGTGCGTGCAGAATTGCCCTTCCGGGGCCCTCGCTTTCGGGGACCTGAAAAACCCCAAGCATAAGGTGCATGAGCTGATCAAAAGCCCCTACGCCTACCGCCTGCTCGAACGCCTGGGCACCGACACCCAGGTCTATTACATCAGCCGGCGGGAATGGGTGCGCAAGCTCGGCGACAACTACCTTAAAAGCGAGTAATCGGGGGGGATGCAATGAGCTTTAGTGAAATAGAAAAAAACTGGTATCCCGAAGGAGTCGAGCGTTGCTCCCTTGGGAAATTCATGAAGTGGTTGGCCGTGCTGGGCGTCGTCGCTCTCTACGGCTTCTTCGCCATGCTCGTGTGCTTCACCTACGGCCTTGGCGTCACGGGTCTGGACAACTACTTCGGGTTCGGCCTGTGGATCACCTTTGACCTCGCCGTCATTGCGCTGGGCGCCGGAGCCTTTTTTACCGGGCTTTTGCGCTACATCATCCGCATTGACGAACTGAAAAACATCATCAACCTGACCGTCATCAAGGGCTTTATCTGCTACTCCGGGGCCATGCTCATCCTGTCCCTGGACGTCGGTCAGCCCATCCGGTCGTGGTTCGGGTACTGGCACCCCAACGTCCACTCGATGCTGACAGAAGTTATCTTCTGCATCACCTGCTACTTGATGGTGCTCATCATTGAGTACGTGCCGCTGATCCTTGAGCAGAAGCAGATCAACAAGATCCCGTTCCTGCACAATCTGGCCCACCAGATGCATGTGGTCATGCCGCTGTTTGCCGGTATCGGCGCCTTCCTGTCGACTTTCCACCAGGGATCGCTCGGCGGCATGTACGGCGTCATGTTCGCCCGCCCGTACGCCTTCCGCGACGGGTTCTTCATCTGGCCCTGGACGTTCTTCCTGTTCGTCCTGTCGGCCATCTCTACCGGCCCGTGCATGACGGTGCTGATTTGCGGCTTCATGGAAAAAGTGACCGGCCGCAAGCTCACCACCTACCGCATCAAGTCGCTCATGTGCAAAATCGGCGGCACCATGCTGCTGATCTACATGGTCTTTAAGTACCTCGACACCTGGGCCTGGATTAACGACATCCTGCCCCGGGCCGGCCTGACCTTTGACCAGATGTTCTACGGTCTGGTCTACGGCCGCTGGCTGTTCTTCACCGAACTGGTCATCTGCCTGCTCGTGCCGGTGATCTTCCTGCTGACTCCCCTGCGCAAGAAGCCGTTTTTCATGTACTCGGGAGCCATTCTGGCCTGCGCCGGCGTGGTGATCAACCGCTACGTCTTCACCGTCCAGGCTCTGGCCCAACCGGTGCTGCCGTTTACCAAGTGGGAGATCTACAGTCCCAACTGGGCGGAGTGGGCCACTTCGCTCATGGTCATCGCCTACGGTTTCATCATCATGAGCCTGTCCTACCGCTACCTGCCGATCTTCCCCCAGGAAGTCGGCCTCAACAAGAAGTAGGACCGTTTCCCCCGAAACGACCAAGCCCGGTTGCGCAAGCAGCCGGGCTTTTTTATTTTAATCGCCGAGGGTTGGCCACTCTCCGGAGGCTGGCCTGGCAGTGCACTGCGCTTGGTCGGACCGCGTTTTTGTTTGGCCGAATGGTCTGACCGGTATGCGGCGCGCGTCTGCAGGTGTCGTGGTGGCTAGTCGTGCGGTGGGTCATCCGGCGCATCGGTCACGACCGTTGCGGCAACCGAAAAACGCCGGGAAGCGTCCTTGGTACGGACGATCCCGGCGTGTTGTGACCGAATGGCCAGGAGGTCCCTTGGACCACGCTAGCTGGAGCAGGAGGCGATACGCCTGACCACCCAGGTTTTAACGATCTGGGCCAGACACATGTAGCAGAAAATGACCAGGGCAATGAGGCCCCAATAGCTCGCGGGCGGGACCACCAGGCCGAAATAGTCGGCCAGGGGGGAAAACGGCAACCACACGCCCACAGCGCAGATGGCCACGGTGGTAAAGCCGAGCATGAAACTGGAGCGGCTTTGCAGGAAGGGTATCTTGTCCGTGCGAATGACGTGGACAATAAGGGTCTGGGACAGCAAGGACTCAATGAACCAGCCGGTCTGAAACAAAGCGGCATTGTCCCAGGCCCCGAAGACATGGAGCAGGATAAAGAAGGTGACGTAGTCAAACAGCGAACTGACCGGGCCAAGATACAGGATGTAGCGCCGAATGTCGTCGATGCGCCAGCGCTTGGGCTGCTTGGCTATTTCGGCGTCCACGTTGTCGGTGGGGATGGCCGTCTGGGAGAAGTCGTACATGAGATTGTTCACCAGGATCTGGATGGGCAGCATCGGGAGATAGGGCAGGAAGGCGCTGGCCCCAAGCACGCTGAACATGTTGCCGAAATTCGAGCTGGCGCCCATGCGGATGTACTTGGTGATGTTGAAAAAGATCTTGCGCCCCTCGGCCACGCCGTGCTCAAGGACGGCCAGACTCTTTTCCAGCAGGATGATGTCGGCCGATTCCTTGGCCACGTCCACCGCCGAATCCACGGAAATGCCGATGTCGGCCGCCCGCAGGGCCGGGGCGTCGTTGATGCCGTCGCCCATAAATCCCACCACATGGCCGCGCGCCCGCAGCGCCTTGACGATGGCCTCCTTCTGCATGGGGTCGAGCTTGGCAAACACATGGCAGATTTCCACGGCCTCGGCCAGTTCGGCCTCGGTCATGGCGGCCACGGCCTCGCCGGTGATGAGATGGTCGCCGGCGTCGAAGCGGACTTCACGGCAGATTTTGGCGGTAATGACGGCGTTGTCGCCGGTAAGGATCTTGGGCTGGATACCCAGGGCCAGCATGGCGGCCAGGGCGTCGGCCGCCGTGTCCTTGGGCGGATCGAGGAAGGCGAGGTAGCCCATGAGCGTCAGGTTGCACTCGTCGGCCACGGCAAAGTCATGGCGCGAGCCGTCAACCTCCGCAAAGGCCAGGGCCACCACCCGGAAGCCGTCGTCATTGAGTTCGTGGACCAGCTCCTGCATGGTTTCCCGATGCACGTCGTCGAGCGGGGATATGACCCCGTCGTGCAGGCAGTCGCGGCATTGGGCGAAGACTTCTTCGGCTGCGCCCTTGCAGATGAGGATCGCCCTGCCGGTTTGGGTGTCCCGGACGATGACGCTCAGGCGGCGGCGCATGAAGTCAAAGGGGATTTCATCCAGCAGCTCGTAGCGGGAAGGGTCGATGTGGGCTCCGACCTGGTCGCCGGAAGAGATGACCGCCATGTCCAGGGCATTTCGCAGGCCGGTTTGCAGCTTGCTGTTGACGTAGGCGTATTCCAGCACCGAATTGTCCTCTTCGCCGGTGACGTCGAGGTATTTTTCCAGGATGATCTTGTCCTGGGTGAGGGTGCCGGTCTTGTCGGTGCAAAGGATGTCGATGGCCCCGAAGTTCTGGATGGCGTCCAAGCGTTTGACGATAACCTTGTGCTTGGCCATGGCCAGCGCGCCCTTGGACAGGCACACCGTCACCACCATGGGCAACATTTCCGGGGTCAGCCCCACGGCCACGGCCAGGGCGAACATGAACGCGCCCATCCAGTCGCCGGTGGTAGCCCCGTTTATGACAAACACAAAGGGCACCATGACCATCATGAACCGCAGCATGAGCATGGTAAACTTCTTGATGCCCTTGTCGAAATCCGTCTCAGGCCGCTTTTCCGAGAGCTTGGCCGCGATGCCGCCGAAATAGGTCCGCGTCCCGGTGGCCATGACCAGGGCCGTGGCCGAACCCGAGACCACGTTGGTGCCCATGAAACACATGGCCAGATCGCCCAGGCCGGTCTCCCCCTCGATCGGGGGTTGGCCAGGGGCGCGGGCGACTTTTTCCACCGGCAGAGCCTCGCCGGTCAGCATGGCCTGGTTGACGTGGAGGTCCTTGGCCCGCACCAGCTGGACATCGGCCGGGACCATGTCGCCGGCCGACAACAGGACCATGTCGCCAGGGACCACCTCGGTCATGGGGATTTCCTGCTGCTCGCCGTCACGCAGGACGGTGGCCGTGGTGTGGACCATCTTTTTAAGCTGCTCGGCAGCCGTGTCGGCCTTGGCCTCCTGGATGACTTTGAGCGTCACGCCGAGCACGGCCATGCCGATGATGACTACGGCCGAACGCACGTCATTGGTCGCATAGGAGATGCCGCCCAGGACAAAGAGCAGGAGCACCAGGGGATTTTTTACGGCATCGACAATGCGGCTGGACAGGGTGATGCGTTTGGACGTTCCGGCCTGATTGAGCCCATACTGGCGCAGGCGTTCCCGGGCCTGGGCCGAGGTCAGGCCGGCCACAGCCGGCTTTCCCATGGGGACCGGCTCCGTCAGACGGGCTCCGGTGCGCTCGACCTCGGCCCAAAGGGCGTGGAGATGGGTAAACGCCTCGTAGGGCGCGATCTTGTTCTTGGCCGCCAGCGTGGCGAAGACGTTGGCTTTCTGGGAAAAATGTTCGAGGTGCTTGAGGAATTCCTCCTCCGGAGCGAGGCTTTGGACCTCGACCTCCGGGGAGACGGTCGGATGCCGGGCCGCCTCAAGGGCGGCCTGTTGCGTCGGATCAGTCATGAAGACTCCATCACTGTTGGACTGTCGGTCCAAAGCATCCGGTCGCCGCTGCCGTTAGCGGCGCACAGATTCCAGAAAGGTGAGACATTCCCGGGCCGCCTTAGGGAAATCCACGCCGCCGTCGATTTCCAAGACCGGCAGATCGCCAAGCAGCTCGAGGTAGGCCTTCTGGCTGGCCATGGACGGCTCGGACGGGTCTTCGAATTCGTAAAAAAGCCCCACGTCCTTCATGAAGGCCGGCATCAGATCGCGGCGCTGGTTTAAGTCAACGCGGGCGGTGGTCAGCGGCGAGGCGTCGCGCTTCCAGCGCAGGATGACCAGTCCGGCCATGGGGCAGGCCAGTTTGAATCGGCCCGGGCCGAAGCATGTATCGATGAAGGCGTCGTACTTGTGTTCGAGATCCCACAATTCGGACTGGGGCAGGGCGGCAAAGCGGGCGCGGTCTTCGGCGTTCATGACCGAGGCCAGCGCCGGGTTGTTGAGCACCGTGCCGGGGTTGACCCGGGGCATCTTGGCCACCCCGGCCATGGTCAGGGAGTTCCCCTCCCGGGACACCATGACCCGGTCGTTGCTGATGAAATCCGTGCCATGGCGCATGATTTCAAGGGCCAGGGTGGATTTGCCGGCTCCGGAAAACCCGGCGATGACCAGCCCTGCGCCGGCCTGGGCAACGCCGGCGGCGTGGAAGAGCAGGGCGCCGTGCTTGAGACGCCATTCAATGAAGCGGTTGTTGATGAAGTTGACGATCTGGTTGTCGTTTTCGATGCACGGGCCGACGGCGTAGTTTTTGCCCTGACCAAACAGAAAGACCAGCCCGGTGGTGAGTTTTCGCACCACACGCCCGTCGGGCAGGTCGACGGAGGCTTCCTTGAGCTTGGTCTTGCCGGGCTCCCGGGCATGGACGGCCAGCGGCAGGTCGAAGGCCGGCGGTCCGGCCTCAATGGCTGTCATCTCGATGGTGGTGGTCCCGCCGCTGCCGAGGAAGTCGCGGAAATAGTCGCCAAGCTTGTTGGTCAGCGCCTGGGAATTGGTGGAGAGAACGACGGTGACGTCGGCAAAGGTCACCTCCAGGCGGTGGGCAAGAGGGGCCTCGGCCAGAATCGGGGCCATGAGTCCGGCTATGGTGGGCGTGCTCATCGGATATGCTCCAG
This sequence comes from Desulfovibrio sp. TomC, assembly GCF_000801335.2. Lineage (NCBI taxonomy): Bacteria > Pseudomonadati > Thermodesulfobacteriota > Desulfovibrionia > Desulfovibrionales > Desulfovibrionaceae > Desulfovibrio > Desulfovibrio sp. TomC. The sequence goes on along the minus strand of NZ_JSEH01000030.1, from coordinate 39,087 downwards.
GACGTAATCGGCATAGACGGCAGCGGCGTCAATGCCGCAGGCATCAAGCAGGCCACGGAAGCCGCCAAAGGCCGAGACTTCGTAGATGGCCGCCCCGGAGGGTGTTTCCACGACGTCGACGCAGGTAAAGGCCATGCCCGGAAAGAGGCTTTGGGCCTTGTGGGCCAGAGCGATGATTTCCGTGGACGGGGTATGGGGCACATAGCGTCCGCCGGTGCGGGTGGTGGTGTCCCAGGAGTTGCCGCTGCCTTGCCGGGCATAGGTTGCCAGATATTCGCCGCCGAGAAACGAGACACCCAGATCATGATGTCCACCGGCATGGGAGACCATCTTCTGGATGTACATGACCCGGTTGCCGGCCGCCTGATAGTCGGCGATTTCCTCATGGATTTCCGGGCCGTCCTCGATAACGGTCATGCCCCGGGCCTTGGAACTGTAAAGTGGCTTGAACACGGCCCGGCCGAAACGGGTTACCACGGCCGCGGCCTCGTCGATGTCCTCGGTGATTTCCGTCGGCGGCATGGGGATGCCGCCCCGACGAAGGACGGCTGTGCCGCTTAACCGGTCAATCAGGCGAAACATGCTGTCGGGATCGGAAAAGACCGGCAGCCCGCCGGAACGCAGGAACCGCAGGATTTCCATGCGGTCCAGGGCGTCGGGGGTGTAGGACGGGGCTATTTTCTTGACGATGAGCCCATCGAGGCTGGTCAGGTCCGTGCCCTGGTAAAAGGCTTTGCCCGTTTCCAGATCAAGGCGCACTTCGGCCATGTCGATGCACAGGCGATAGCCAGTGCGGGATTCCAGGGCGTCCAAGAGCCGCAAGGTGGACCAGCCGCCGGGGATGCCCACCACGCCAATTTTTTTCATTCTATCCTCCATGGTGCGTTGCGCAGATGTCTCGTGTGGCGTTCACAAAAAAACAGTTATGCTTTTTTGCGAATAAAAATAATGATTACTGCCTATTGCTGCGTCGAAAAGTGTCACGACATTTCCCGAACGCTGCACTAGTAGCACAGGGCGGCAAGCGGCAGCCGGAACGTCGCCGGATCGCCGGTATGGCCGATCACGCGTTCGAGCAGAAAGATGCCGCGATGAAACATCAGTTTGGAAAAGCGCTCACTGAGTTCAAAGCGCGTTGAGGTGATAAGCGACCGCCCAAGGCCGAGCGCCAGACGGATATCGAAGGTCGTATCATTTTTGCTTGCGGCAAAAGCCGCGGCAAAGCGGTAAAAATCCAGGATAACGGCGGTGAGCACCCGTCGTCGGGCCTTGTCGAAGACCGGCAGGCGGAAGTTGGAAACCATGTAGACCGACACATCCTGGACCAGATCCGTATCGGTCGAGCGGTGCAGGTCGATGTAGTGGATACGGTCTTCGGTCTGGTCGTAGAGGATGTTGTTGGTGTTGTAGTCGCCGTGGATGAGCACCGAGTAGGGCGCGGCCAGGTTGGTCTCGACGGCTTCGGCCGCGTCGAGGAGCGCGTCCAGAGACGGCAGGACAAACGAGCCGATGGCCCGGCGCTTGAGACGGAAGCCGGGATGGACGGTGAGGATTTCGGGCAGGCGGGCCCGCAATTGTTTGACGCAGCCGGCGGCCACCGGGGTCGCGGTCAGGGTTTTTTCCCACAGGGTCCTGGCCGTGCGGCATTGGGCGGCCAGCGCCCGGCCCAGGAGATCGAGGTCGCTTGACAGGGCCAGGTCCTGGATGGTCTGGCCGGGCAGCAGTTCGATCAGCATGGAACTGGTCTTTTTGCCCTCCCGAAAGGCCTCCAGTCGCGGGGCCAGGCCGGGCATGAGGGCTTCCCAGCGGGCAAAGTTGGCTGCTTCCTGGCGCAGCTTGGCGCTGTCGCCGTCTTTGAAGATCACTTCCTTGTGGCAGTCATCCTCGCCGCCGCGCTCCAGCACCCGGCCGATGCGGCAGCCCGAGCGCGTCCCCCAGATGGACTCGAATTCCAGGTCGGACAGCGGGTTTTCATGGCCGGACTCGGCCAGGATGTCGCTTAGGGCCGTGAACTGGCGAATTTTGAACTTGTCGCCGGTGATGCCGAAGATGGCGGCCTCGCCGACATTTAACAGGGCATCGCCCATGCGTTCCAGGTAGCGGAAGATAAAAAGCGTGGTCAGCAGATCGCCGGTGCCGAATCCCGAACGCAGTTCATCGCGGATGCGGTCGAACTCCTGCTTGTACAGGCGGTCGAGATGCAGCTCGCAGCGGCAGATTTTGAGGGCCGTCGCCATGTCCCGCTCAAGCACCGCCTTTGGCATCCAGGCCAGGGCATTCTGGATTTCCTGGAAAAACGGCTTGTAAGCATAGCGTTTGACGCATTCCGGGTCGTCGTAGTGCCGGGTCTGGCGCACCACGTTGACGGCATGGTCGCCCACCCGCTCAAGGTTGCTGCCGATGATGTGAAAGGCCCGGATGCGGGCGACTTCCGGCGCGCTTGGCCGGGTCTCGCCGTGCAGCGTGGCAAAGCAGGCGTTTTCGATGACGCTTTTCAGGTTGTCGATATAGTCGTCGCGGGCCTCGATCTTGGCGATGGCCTTCTCGTCACGGTGTTCCAAAACGGCAATCGTGCCTTCGATCTGACGTTCGATCTCGACAAGCAGGAATTTGAAATTGCGCTCGATCTCATGCATCGCCGTCGTCCCGGGCCGTGATGAGGAGCGGGGCATTACATTCCTGCTCGCGTTCCTTCCAGCGAAAGGTCAGCTTGAGCTTGCGGTCCTCGCCCTTGAGTTTGCCCTCGACGGTGACGGCCACCAGCCCCTTGGGAGCCAGGGTCAGCACGTCCTCGCCCTGGGTCAGGGTGATCTCGCCGGAGGCAAAACCGTCGCGCACCGCCTCGAGATAGGCGGCGATGGTATCGGGCTGTTGTAAGCCGTCATATTTGAAAAGCTTGTTCACGCGCATCCTCCTTGGGCTGGCCCGGGCGCACTATCCGGGACAGCGACAAAGCCTCTAGCATCCGAATATGAAGAAAAGGTGAAGCTTGGGCTGTTATTTTTGACACCGTTTGACACACTCGTCCAGGCGTGGCCGGCATCACCGGTTCGTCATACGGCAATGACGCAAATTTCACAGGCGAACCCTGTACCGGGCCAGGGCGATGGGCTAGGGTCGCTCTATGGAGGATCCTATGAGCCAGGAAGCGATTGATCGTTTTCTTTTGTGGTTGCAGGCCGACAAAGACCGGCTGCTCTTGGTCGGCGGAATGCCGGTCAAGGAACTGGTGGCCCATGCCGCGGCCCAGGGGTTTGTGTTCACCGTTGAGGAACTCAAGGCCCGGCAGGCTTTGGTGCATTTGGTTGAAGGGACCTAAATTGAATGTTTCTCTATGACAGTATTGCGACAATGGTTACGATTTTTTTGGGAGAAGGGGCGCTGGTATAGCATGATTCAACTATTCTCGAGTATTGATGGTCATACGCTGCTGCTGTTGGCCGTGTCCCTGGGAATCGCCCTGACCTTTGAATTCGTCAATGGCTTTCACGATACGGCCAATGCCGTGGCCACCGTTATTTACACAAAATCCTTAAGCGCCCGCACGGCCGTGGTTCTCTCCGGTATCTGCAATTTCTTCGGCGTGTCGCTTGGCGGCATCGCCGTGGCCTATGCCATCGTCCATCTCCTTCCGGTTGATCTGCTTGTTTCGGTCAACACCAACCTCGGTCTGGCCATGGTCTTCTCCCTGCTCGTTTCGGCCATCCTGTGGAATTTTGGCACCTGGTACCTGGGACTGCCGGCCTCAAGCTCCCATACGCTCATCGGCTCCATCCTGGGCGTCGGGGTGGCCAATGCCGTGCGCGAGGGATTGCCGGCCGGGTCCGGCGTCAACTGGCACATGGCCGTCGAGGTCGGCCTGTCCCTGCTTATTTCCCCGGTTATCGGCTTCCTCCTGGCCGGCGGGCTGCTGCTTCTCCTGCACCGGCTGCTCAAAAATCCGGCCCTGCACCAGCCGCCGGTGGGCGACGCGCCGCCGCCTTTTGGCATGCGTCTGGCCCTCATCCTGTCCGGCCTGGGCGTGAGTCTGGCCCATGGTTCCAACGACGGGCAGAAGGGCGTTGGTCTGATCATGCTCATTTTGATCGGCATTCTGCCCGGTATCTATGCCCTTGATGTGGACACCCCGGCCGAGGAAATGGCTGCGGTGCGCCGCGCTGCGGCCACGTTCACCGATTATTTCGACGCTCATCGCCTGGAGATCGCCACGGCCTACCAGACAGGCCAGATCGTTGCCTTGCCCCAGAAGTCCTCGGCCGTCTCCTGTGATGTCCGTCGGGCCGTGGCCGCCTCGGAAGCCATCCAGCAGCGTCTGGCTCTGTACGATTCCATTGCGGCCGTACCCCCGGCCGAACGCTGGACGCTGCGCACCGACATCCTGTGCCTCGACGATGCGGCCCGCATCATGGAAGGGCTGCCGGGCAACAAAACCGAGCAGCCCAATATCGGTGAATTGCGCAAAACCCTGCGCCGGCCCACGGAATACGCCCCGGACTGGGTGATTCTGGCTGTGTCCCTGGCCCTTGGCCTGGGCACCATGGTCGGCTGGAAGCGCATTGTGGTGACCATTGGCGAAAAAATCGGCAAAACCCGGCTGAGCTACGCCCAGGGGGCCTCGGCCCAGATTGTGGCCATGGTCACCATCGGTCTGGCCGACGGCCTGGGGCTGCCGGTGTCCACCACCCATGTCCTGGCCTCCGGGGTGGCCGGCACCATGGCGGCCCACAAAAGCGGACTCCAGATGCGCACCCTGCGCTCCATTGCCATGGCCTGGGTGTTCACGCTGCCGGCGGCCATGCTGCTTGGGGCCGGACTCTTTTTTCTCTTCTCCCGGCTGGCCTGAGGCGGGGTAGTACGCCCGAGCGCCGTGGCCCCGGGCTTGCCGGGGGCGGCGTTTGGGCCTAAAGACCGTTGTCGGCCATCAGGCCGGCAACGATCCCAACGTCCGGTCATCCCATGCTGCTCTATATTCACGTGCCCTTTTGCCGGAGCAAATGCCGGTATTGCGCTTTCGTCTCCAGGCCCCTCGACATGGCTGAGGTGGAGGTCTATGCCACGTCCCTGCCGCTGGAAATCCGCGCTTTCGGCAAGAAACTCGGCCGCCCCAAGGTCGAGACCATCTATTTCGGCGGCGGCACCCCAAGCCTGCTGCCGCCCTGGGCGTTAAGCCGCATTATCCCGGAACTCGTCAAGCACTTCGATATCCATCCGGCCGTGGAGTGGACTTTTGAGGCCAATCCCGATTCGGCCCTGGATGTGGACTATCTGCGCGCCCTGATCGGCTACGGGGTCAATCGCCTGAGTCTTGGGGTGCAAAGCTTTGCCGACGCCGACCTGCAGTTTCTCGGCCGTCCCCACAAGGCCAAGGCCGCCATGGCCGCGTTTGGCGCCGCCCGGCAGGCAGGCTTTGCCAATATCAGCCTGGATTTTATCTGGGGCCTGCCCGGTCAGCGCGAAGCCACCTGGCTGGAAAATCTCAAGACCGCAGTCCGCCTGCGTCCGGAACACCTGTCCTGCTACGGCCTGACCGTCGAACCGGAGACGCCGCTGGCCGCCCTGGCCGCGGCCGGGGAGCTGGAATTGCCTCTGGAAATCGAGCAGGGCCGCATGTACGTGCACGGGGCCGAATATCTGGAGGAGCAGGGCTACCTGCAATACGAGATTTCAAGCTTTGCCCGCATGGGCTTTCAAAGCCGCCACAACAGCGGCTATTGGGAAGGCCGGGATTATCTCGGGCTTGGACCGGGAGCGGTGTCGACGCTTGGCGGCGTGCGCCATGAAAATCCCCGCGACGTGCGCGAGTGGGCTGCCTTGGCCAAGACCGGGCGGTGCGGGATCGGGGGCGTGGCGCTGACCCGGGAGGAACGGGTGCGCGAATTTGTCATGCTCGCCCTGCGAACGGCCAAGGGGCTTCGTCTGTCGCTCTACCGGCGGTTGACGGGAATTGATTTTCTCAAGGAAAACGAAGGGCTCATTACCGCTTTGCGGCAAAACGAGCTGATTCGCATCAGCGCCGGCCATCTGCGGTTGACCAAGAACGGCTTTCTGGTCAGCAACCTCATCCTCGAACGTCTGCGCTATTGATTCCTGGCCGGGGCGGCCGGGGGCAGGTTGTCGGCCAGGGCGGTCGGCGGCTTGTGCCCGTCAAGAACGGCGGCCAGGATCAGGATATCCTCACGCAACTCCGCCAGCCGGGCGGGCGGCAGGGCCTCGGCCATGGCTTCGTTGTCAGCCAGGGTGTTGACCGGCCGGCCATTGGCATACATCCGAAAATCCAGATGCGGTCCTGTGGCGTAACCGGTTTCGCCGACATAGCCGATGACCTGTCCCTGAACCACCCTGGCCCCGGGGGCAAGGCCTTTGGCGAAGCGGCTTAAATGGTTATAGCGGGTGACGTAGGTCTTGCCGTGGCGCACGGTGACGTAGTTGCCGGCGGCGGGGTTGCGGCCGCGTTCAATGACCTCGCCGTCGCCAACGGTCCAGACCGGAGTGCCGGTCGGAGCGGCGTAGTCCACGCCGTAGTGCGCTTTTCGTACCTTGAGGATGGGGTGCAGCCGGGAACCGGTGAAGCCTGAGGTGACGCGCAGAAACGACAGAGGCGCCCGCAAAAACGCCTTGCGAAGGGGCTGGCCCCCGGCATCGTAATAGTCGAGCTTTCCCTTGTCGCCAAGGAGGCCAAAGCCCTCCAGTGTCCGCCCCTCGCCCACGTAGCGGGCCGCCAGGACCCGGCCGAGTCCGGCAAACTTGTTTTCCACGTAGCGTTCTTCCACCACGGCCTCGAAGGCGTCTCCAGGCTGGAGATCCCGGCTGCAATCGAGATCCGATGCAAAGACATCGGCCAGGGCCAGGGCTGTGGAAATATCGCCCCCGGCTTTGGTGACAGCCTCGGACAGATTGGTGCTGATGGTGGCTCGCAACAGTATCGGGCGCACTTCGCACTGGCGGGTTTCCACCCGGGCCGCCAGCTCGCCATCGGTCTCATCAATGACCAGCAATTCACTCGGGCTGATATCGTATTCAAAAGAAACCAGTTCCCGGTCACGAAGAGTCAGACGATAGGGCTGGCCCGAGCGCAGTTCGGAGAAGGAAAAGTCTTCAGGGTCGTTAAGCGATGCCAGTTTGTCCGCTGCGAGATGCCGGCCCAGGAGGGCGCTTAAGGTCTGGCCGGGCCGGACCTGGCCGGTGAGGGTTTCCTTGTCCGTGTCCTGGCCGTTTTGTGAGACTTCGGGTTTTCGCGTAAACAGGTTGTCTGTGGGATCGAATTGTTCGGCCGGCAGAGTCGGGGCGAGAGCCAGAGGGTTGGGCGGCCCCACGAGGACGGTCTGGGAGGGGAGGTCTCGGAGCAAGGTCACGACTGCCGCTGCTGCGGCGGCCAGGAAGAGCAGCACCAGGGCGGCCCGCCAGGGACGGCGTCTGGGTTTGAAAAACAGCGGACGGCCTGGGTTTCGCAGCGGCGGATAGGGCATAGGCAACATTTCCTATTTGCTCGCGGTGGCGGTTTGGCAGCGGCGTGGCTTGCCGGTGAGATGTCGTAACCCGGCCGCGTCTACTGGCAGCTTGGGAGTTGGGCAACGCTGCTCTTGCATCCTGTGACGGGCTTGGTGGTAAACAGATAATGAAAATTAATTCATGCAGCACTGTGGCCGTGAAAAAAAATGGTTCGTTTCGTCGCTTGTTTCGAGAGGGTAGCAGTTTTATCGAAGCGGTCAAGTGCGATTATTTGCTTGTCTTTTGTGTATAGTTTGTTGACAATTCTATGCAGTTGTCTAGTGATAGATTGAGAATATTTGTTTAAACTGTATAGTATTTAATTTAGTATCTGATTATACAGCCTTGAGATTCTATGTCGGCATCCTGTTCGGACTGTTATTTTCCCACAATCTTTGCAAGAATGCCGCGACGGCCATGCAGAGGCGTTTGAGCGGACTGTTCTGCCGTCAGGAAGCCCTGCTGCCCAGGAGACCGACATGACAGCTCAGAATCTCTTCGGTGCGAGGCCAAGCCCGGGTTCAGTCGCCGCCAACAGCCTCAGGCGGCGGTCGGGATGGGTGGTTGCCGGTGTCGTCTGCTTTCTGACTGTGGGCTGGCTGGCCCTGGCCGCCTGCTCCAGGGTGCCCGAACTGCCACAGCGGTATTTCGGATTGGCTTTTGGCGATGCCCCCCCCGCCGATCTGCTGCGCCAATCCGTCCCGTTACCGGAGGCCGTGTCCAAAAAACTCGTTTATTTCACTGCTCCGGACCGGCCGGCCACCCTCTGGGACACTGTCCTGGTCGAACCGGTCCTGGCCTTTTATGAGGGGCGCTTTTTCTCAGTCGATGCCGCCCTCAGCGACGCGACCGGGGTTTCGGGACTGGAAACGCGGCTGACCCGGGATTTCGGGCCGCCGCATTGCCGGGAGAGCACCGGGCAAAAGACCTGCCTGTGGCAGGCCGGTGCGGTCGAGATGGTTTTGGAAGGCCGCCCAGGCGGTGCGGCCCGGCTGATGGTCCGCCATGGGCCGACTACGGCCGCCGTGGCTGCGGCCCTGCCCCGGGAGGCCGGCAACGGGCCGGGCGAGGGTTCCCCCGGCCCGGCCGACGCTGAAGACGTCCGGTGATTGGCCCGGGCCCGGGGGGAGCCGGAGCAACGATGATTCCCGTCAAGCACAAGCACCTACAGGCACGATCCCCTCGCCGCTTTTCCTGCGCAACAGCCACTCGCCGGCTCGGCAACGCCCCCAGTCAAAGCAAACTCCCCCCCGGAGGGGATTCCAAAGGGACTCAGTCCCTTTGGCCGCCGGAGGCATTCCCCTCGCTTCTCTCACTCCCCCGGCCGCCGGAGGCTCTCGTTATTGACGGCTTAGAAACGCTTCGCGGGCGGCCACGGCGGTATCCGGGAAATCGGAGAAGACCCCGTCCACGCCGAGCGTAAAAAACTGCACGTATTCCTTGACGGGATCGCCGGCATAGTCCGGGGCCAGATACCGGGTTTCGTTGCGGAAGGTGTAGGGGTGGACGGTGAGTCCGGCGGCGTGGGCATCGGCCACAACCGAGTTTGGGGCCGCCAAGGTCTTGTCCGGGTTTTCCTTGAGGATAAGCCGCTTCCAGGGACCGATGCCCTGGGCGAACCCGGCGATTTCAGCCAGGGCCGTGGGGGCAAGCAGATCGGCGTAGGTGCGCTTGTCATTGGCCGCGACGAAATCATAGGGCCGCATGTCCGGTTCGTCGTACAGAAAGACCAGACGGACCTTGGTCATCTGGTGCAGATCCTTGAGGTTTTGTATCTCGAAGGACTGGATGAAAACCGGTGAGTCAGCCTTGTCGTAGCCGTTTTTATCGAGAATTTCCACCAGCCGACCTTCCAGGGGCAGACCAATGCCGCGAAAGTAGGTGGGGTGCTTGGTCTCGGGATAGAGGCCGATGACCCGGCCGGTTGCAGCTTCCTTGCGTTTGACCAGGGCGATGATTTCTTCGAAGGTGGGGATGGTGAATTGGCCGTCGTAGCTGTGGTCCCGAAAATCAAGCCGTTCCTTGGCCCGCAGGGTCTTGATCTCGGCCAGGGTGAAGTCTTCGGTGAAAAATCCTTCGATTTCCCTGCCATCAATGGACTTTTGGGTTTTGCGATCCGGAAATTTTGTGGCCACGTCCGTGGTGCCGGAAATGTCGTTTTCATGGCGGGCGATCAGGATGCCGTCTTTGGTGGCCACCAGGTCCGGTTCGATGAAGTCGGCTCCCAGGTCGATACCCAGCTCGTAGGAGGCCAACGTGTGTTCGGGCCGATGGCCGCAGGCTCCCCGGTGGCCGATAATGATGGGGACGACAGCACGGGACTGGGCCAGGGCCTCCCCGACCAGAACGCCAAAAACGGTCAGGATCAGGGCGGCGGCCACAACAAGCCGGGGCAGCGTGACAGGCATGGCGATCTCCTTTGGAAGCGGGTTGGCGCAGCGTCGGGAATACGACCCAGGTCCCGGGCAACAGCATAACCGATCAACGACGTTTGGGCGACGATTGTCGAGCCAATCTCCCGGCCGGGTTTGACAGCTGCCGGGAGCGGTCCTACAAGGCCCGAATGCAGGTATCCACAGTCCCCGCACCAGATCCCGGACCCGCCGGCCCCCTTGATCTGGCGGCCCGGCTTTGCCCCAATTCCACCATGCTTTCCGAGCCGGGTCTGGTCACGTTGATCGAAACCGCCTACCGGGCCAGCCTCAAGCGGGAGGAGGGACGCTATCCGTCGTTTCAGCTGTTTTCCCCCCTGGCCGGCGGCCCGGAACCGGTGCTCGACCTGCGCTTTTCCCCGCCCCAGCCCTATTGCCTCAATACCCTGCACCGCCTAAGCCCCGGCATCCCCCCCGGCCCCTACGCCTTTGTGGTCAAGGAAGGGCCGGAGGGACTTCGCACCGAGGGCGTGGCCCGGGTGGAATATTCCGGCTTTGGCGCGCTTCGCGGACGCATCGACTACCACGGCGGCACGCTGTTTCCTGGGTTGTCCCTGTATGTTTGCGCGCCGGCCCGGATGCGGGCGGTGCTGTTGTCCAAGGACAATCCGGCGGTCTACCTGGAACTGCGGGAAGGCCAGCTGACAAGTTGCCACGATAACGCTTTTTCCCCTGTCTTTTTGCCCCTTTGCCGTCAAGCCGCCATGGTTTTGGCCAACGGCCAGGACGATCCCGGGGCTTTGCCGAGTCTGGTCAAGGCCACCTTGGCCCGGGTTTTTTCCCTGGCCGTGGCTGCCGGGCACGGCGGCATGTTCGTCTTTCTGCCGCCCGGCCACCAAGGCGCCTGCCTCACAGACGGGCTGCTCTCCCCCGGCGTGGGGGTTGCCTGGCCCAACCTTGGCCGGGTGGCCCAGAATCTGGCCGCAGCCGGGGGCAATCAGGCCGTGCATCTGGAGCAGTGGGACACGGCCACCCGGGTGACGGCCCACGCCTCCTGCGTGGACGGAGCGGTGATTCTGGATGCGGCTTTGTCCGTGCTTGGTTTTCGCATCGAGTTGTTGGCCCGTGACGAGGACGCCCTGCCGGTGTGCGTCTCCCTGTCGCCGGAGTCCTGCGAACCTGCGGTAACGGGTGCGGTGGACATGGCCGTTTTCGGGACGCGGCATCGTTCGGCGGCCCGATTCTGCGCCCGGTTGCCGGGAGCCGTGGCCGTGGTGGTGTCCCAGGACGGCGAGATGCGGGAGTTTGTCCGACTTCCCGACGGCCGGGTGGGGGTGTGCGGGCCGCTCGTCCCCATGTCCGTTTCCGCTCCCGTGGCCTGACGATTTTTTGTCGCTTTATAAATGTCCGGGATGCGGCTATAGCAGATACGTTGACCAGGTATTGATGACGATGCCGGACAGGAACTCCTGTCTCGACGAAGTGAGGAATGGCATGGGAGCAGAAAAACGTCGTCGCAGCCGGGTGTGCGCCCAGTTCGACGCTTATGTGTATATCGACGGTGAGAAAATTCCGGTCAGTACCCAGAATATCAGCCTCAAGGGCGCGCTTTTCTGTCCCGAACCGCGTCTTGCCGCCGGTCGGGATTGTACGCTGGTGTTCGGGTTGGCCAAGGACATCAAGGTGCGCCTCAAGGCCACCATTGTCCGCTCCAGCGATGAAGGCGTGGCCATTGATTTCGAGAGTATGGACGAGAGCGCTTTTTTCCATCTGCGCAACATGGTGCGCTATTCCTCCGAGGATGCGGACCTTATCGACAAGGAATTGGAAGTGCCGGCCTTTGATCTGGATACCGAAGGGGGCGCGTCTTGAGGGGCCTTCGCTTTTTGGCCTGTCGTCTGGCCGGGCTTGCGGTCATGGCGGCTCTGTGCGGCGCTGTCGGTCCAGGCCCCGCAACCGCCGGCGGCCTGGATCAGGCCAAGGCCGCCCTTACGGCCCTTTCTGCCGAGGATTACCACGAGGCCGTGGCCCAGTTGACCGAGGCCATGGATTCCAATGAGTTGCCCGGCGAACAGGTGCACCTGTTTCTGGTCGCCCGGGGCTACGCCAAGGCTGCGCTTGGCGAATATAACGCAGCCATTGAAGACTATTCCAAGGCCTTGGACCAAAAAAAGGGCTATGTCGCAGCCCTTTACAATCGGGGCAATGCCTATTTTGCGCTCCATCATTACGATCTGGCGATAAACGACTACACCAAGGCCCTTGAGTTCGATGTCAAAGACGCCCGGGTTCTGAACAATCGCGGGGCCGCGTGGTTTAAAAAAGGCAATCTGCAAAGCTCCATGGCCAACTATTCCATGGCCATCGAAGCGGCTCCGGATGACCCCGACCTGTTTCTCAATCGCGGCAAGGTCTATGAGGCCCTGGGCGAGGCGGACAAGGCCCGGGAGGATTTTTTGCAGGTGAAAAAGCTCGACCCGTCGGCCAAAACCCCTCTCGATTGATTCCCTGCTGCCGTGTCCCCAAAGACAGGGCAGGCAGCCCTTGGCTAGGGGATCGGATCATGCACGCGCCCCAGTCCGGAAAAACCTTCTTGACTGGGGTGCGTGTGCATGCTTCTGTGTAGAGGTGGAAAAACCGATTCCAGGAGGAGGTCTCCTATGCGTTTTGAAAAATTATGGTTCAGTGCCTTGGCTCTGGGCTCGTTGCTGGCCTGCTCCGTCTGGCTGGCCGGGCCGGCAGTGGCTGCCGGTGAGAATACTTGGCAGGTGGCTCAGTACCAACAAGGCGGCCAGATGCAGGGCGGGCAGATGCAGGGCGGGCAGAAACAGGGTGGACAGAAACAGGGCGGCCAGCAGCAGCAACAGCAGGGCGGAATGCCGCAAGGGCAGCAGGGCGGCAACAATTCCTGCGTCCAGAGCTATCAGCGTTGCGTCATGATGTGTGCCGGCGTTGGAAACTGCGTCAACAACTGTAATATCGGGTATGCCGTGTGCCAGCAGCAACAGGGCGGCGGCAGCTAGACAGCTCACCGTATCGCATAAAAAAGGGCCGCAAACGCGGCCCTTTTTTATGGGTAGGGACGGCCTTGGTGGTTAGTCCACCCGGTAGTGGCAGCCGAGTGAACGCCGGTTCTGCATGGCTGCGATGGTGATGGTATAGGCGGCCTGGCAGCCGTGGAAGAGATCCACGATGGCTTTGCTCAAGGGCGTTTCGCGGTAAAAGTCATGGATGTGCTTGTTAAGCTCCCGCAAATCCTCGAAGGCGCGTTTGAGCCGCGAACTTGACCGGTTGATGCCCACATAGTTCCACATGGTATTACGGATGGTGGCCCAGTCCTGGGCAATGAGGGCCGGGTCTTCGTTGCGATTGGACCCGGGGCTGACCCAGTCCGGGATGCTGTCGAGCAACCGCCGTCCGATGGCCGTCTTGGACCCGGCCCGCTTGCCGATGTCCTGGCCGGCGCTCCAGCCCCAGACCAGACATTCGAGCAGCGAGGTGCTGGCCAGACGGTTGGCCCCGTGCAGACCCGTGCAGGCGCATTCGCCGGCAGCATACAGGCGCTCAAGCGTGGTGCGGCCGGTGTTGTCGGTCAATACGCCGCCGCAGAAATAGTGGGCGGCCGGCACGACCGGGATGGACTGCTTGGTGACGTCGATGCCAAGCTGCAAACAGCCCGTATAGACGGTCGGGAAGTGTTTCTCCAGGTCTTTGACGTAGGTGGCGACGTCGAGATAGACGCAGTCCTGGTCGGTCTTGAGCATCTCGGCCAGGATGGCCCGGGTGACGATGTCGCGTGGGGCCAGATCGGCCCGGGGATCGTAGCGTTGCATGAAGGGTTCGCCGGAGGCGTTGACCAGGCGCGCTCCTTCGCCGCGAAGGGCCTCGGTGACCAGCAAGCGGCGCTCGGCCCGGTGAAAAAGGGTCGTTGGGTGGAACTGGACGTATTCCACATTCATGACTTTGGCAAAGGCGCGCGAGGCCATGGCCAGGGCCGAACCAATGGCCGAGCGGGTATTGGAGGTGTGCAGGAACAGCCGGCCGCATCCGCCCGTGGCCAGGACGGTGAAGTCGGCCAGAATCGTTTCCACCTGTCCCGACACTTCGTTTAAGACATACGCCCCCAGGCATTGGCCCTGGAGCTGGTATTTGAATTCCAGGAGCGTGGCGTGGTGGTTGGAGGTCAGCAGATCGACGGCCGTGCGGCGGGTGAGCACCTTGATGTTGGGATTGGCTTTGACCGCGGCCATGAGCCCTTCCATGATGGCCCGGCCGGTCCGGTCGGCCATGTGGAGGATGCGGGCCACGCTATGGCCGCCTTCCTTGCCGAGGTGGTAGTCGTCGCTGGTGCCTTTGTGGTCAAAGGGCAGCTCCAGCCGGTCGATAAGCACGTCCTTGACCACCTGCGGGCCGCGCCGGGCCAGATACTTGACGGCCCGCACGGAATTGTGCCGCCAGCCGCAGGTCAAAATGTCGCGTTCGAGGAGCTGGGGCGAGTCGTCCGGGCCGCGATAGACGATGCCCCCCTGGGCCAGGGCGCTGTTGCCGTCGTCGAGCTCCTCGCCCGAGGTCAGCACGATCACTTCAAGGCCGGCGTCGGCCATGGACAGGGCGGCGGTCAGACCGGCCAGCCCGGAACCGATGACCAGGGCATTGGCGTGCATACGGTAGACCATGATGTTCTCCCTCTTTGTCGCCGGCCACGGCCCCCGGCGGCGCAGCGCAAGCGAAATGGCCCGGCCGCAGCGGTCAGGCGGAAACTTCGAGCATGCGCACCACGGCGGCGGTGGCCGGGGCGCGCACATCCTCGGGCACGGTCACCGGCTCGGCCGTGTCCAGGGCCTCCAGAGCGGCGAGCAGGTTGGCCTCGGTGCCCTTGGCCATGTTGGAACAGGCGCTTTGGCACAGCGGCCGGATGGTCTTTTGGCCCTGGTACTGGGTCGCCAGCCGGTTGACCAGATTGATTTCCGTGCCGATGACGATATCCGCCCCGGCCGGGGCCTCGGCCACGTATTTGATGATAAACGAAGTGGACCCGGCGGCGTCGGCCGCGGCCACGGTCTCGGGCGAGCATTCGGGATGGACCACCACCCGCACCCCTGGAGCCTTGGCCCGAAGGGCGGCGATGTCGGCCGCCTTGAACCGGGCATGGATGACGCACTGGCCGGGCCAGAAAAGCACTTCGGCCTTTTGGGCGGCGCCCAGGTTCAGGCGCGTGCCGCCGGCCCGGATGTCCAGGATGTGGCGGGCGGAGGCAGGGACGCCAAGCGTGTTGCAGGTGTTTTGCCCGAGCATCTTATCCGGCAGGAACAGCACGCCGCGCCCCTGGTCCATGGCCCAGCGCAGCATTTTGGGCGCGTTGGCCGAGGTGCAGACCGCTCCGCCACAGGCCCCGACCACGGCTTTGATGGCCGCCGAGGAATTGACGTAGGTCAGCGGCAACACGTCGCGGCCGGCTTCCCGCAGCCGGGCCAGCACCGTGGTCAGGAGCGGAGCCGGGGCCATCTCGGACATGACGCAGGCGGCCTCGCGCACCGGAATGTGGATGCGTTGGCCGGGCGCGGCCAGCATGGCCGCCGTCTCGGCCATGAAAAACACGCCGCAGAACATGATGTCCTTGGCGTCAAGGGCGGCGATTTTGCGCGACAGCTCCAGGGAATCACCCAGGATGTCGGCATGGCCGACCACGTCGTCGCACTGGTAGTGGTGGGCCAGGATGGCCAGATTGCGGCCGCGTTCCTGGCGTATGGCCGTGATCTTTTTTGATAAAGTAGGGTTCATGAGGCCACCGTCTCCTTGAGCAGCATGCTGAAGTCGGCGCTTTTGGCGGAATGGGTGATGCGCCCGACAGACACGAAATCCGGGCCGAGCGCGCCGATGCCGGCCAGAGCGTCCAGGTCCACGCCCCCGCTGACTTCCGTCTCGATGCCGGCCGGCACCAGGGCCAGGGCCTGGGCCATGGTTTCCCGGTCCATGTTGTCGAGCATGAGACGCTTGGGCGACTCGGCAACAGCCTGGGCTACTTCGGCCAGGGTACGGCATTCGATTTCAACGGGCGGCATGGTTTTCATACGGCCATGGTATGCTTTGCGCAAGGCGGCCATGGCCTGGGGAATGCCGCCGGCCCGGTCGATGTGGTTGTCCTTGAACATGAGCATCTCGGCCAGATCGATGCGGTGGTTGACGCCGCCGCCGCACAGGACCGCGTATTTTTCCGGGTAGCGCAGGCCGGGCAACGTCTTTCGGGTGTCGAGCAGCCGGGTTTTGGTGCCGGCCAAAGCGGCCACGGCCCGGGCGACCATGGTGGCGATGCCCGAGAGGTGGCACAGGAAATTGAGGATGACGCGCTCGGCCTTGAGCAGTGTCACGGCCGGACCGATCAGGGTGGCCACTACCATGCGGTCGGGGATGCGGTCGCCGTCGGCGGCGTGGAAGGTCAGGTCGCAGACGCCGGTCTGGCCCATACGGTCGATGACCAGATTGGCGATGGGCAGCCCGGCCGCCACAATGCCCTCTTCCTTGGCCACGATGGAGGCGGTCAGCCGGTCGGTCGGAGCGAAGATCGCCATGGAGGTGAGATCCGGGCCATCCTCTTCCAAGGCCAGATCAATGGCCCGGATGAGAAAGTCCCGGGCCTTGCCGGTAAAGAAGCGTTCGAAGCGTGGATCGGGCATGGACCACCGTCTCCGTCGGTAGGGGCCGGGCCGGCGGGGGCCGCTGGCTTGGCCGGGTGGGGGAAGGGCCGGCGTTGCGCCTGGGCGCTGTCGGCCTTTCCGGGAGCGTTGGCCGGTTGTTCAACCGTGCCGCCGCGAAAACAATAGTTTTTTTTGGCAATCGGGACAAGCGCGGGCAGTGGTGACTTTTGACCTGTCAGGGGGGCTTTTGTGTCCCACATGTTCCCTTTGCCGGGCAATCCGGCCGATTTGGGGGCAGTTCCCCGGACAGGGGTCAGGACTGGCGTCGTCGCAGCCGGGCCAGCCGGGCGGCCAAACGGGGTTCCAGGCCCTGGTCCTTGGCCGTGTAGAACTGACGGCCGGCCAGCTCTTCGGGCAGATAGTCCTGTTCCACCCAGGCGTCGGGATAGGCGTGGGGATACTTGTACCCTTTGCCGAACCCCCATTCCTTCTGCATCCGGGTGGAGGGGTTGCGCAGATGGAGCGGCACCGGCTTGACTCCGGACTGCATGATGTCTTTTTTGGCGGCCAGATAGGCGGCGTAGGTGGAATTGCTTTTGGGAGCCAGGGCCAGATAGACCACGGTCTGGGCCAGGGGAATAAAGCCCTCGGGCATCCCGATGCGCTCCACGGCCTCGGCCGCCGAGACGGCCAGGGGCAGGGCCATGGGATCGGCCAGGCCAATATCCTCCGAGGCCGAGATCATCAGCCGGCGACAGCAAAAGCGCGGGTCCTCGCCGGATTCCAGCATACAGGCCAGATAGTAGAGCGCCGCATCCGGGTCGCTGCCCCGGATGGATTTGATCATGGCCGATGCCAGCTCATAGTGGGAATCGCCGTCGCGGTCGCCCCGGGCCATGGCCTCGGGCAGGTGCTTGCGCAGTTCGTCCGGGGCGCGCTTGTCCTCGGGCAGGGCGGCGGTGAATTCCACCAGATTTAAGAGCGTGCGCCCGTCCCCGGACGACAGCATGGCTATGGATTCCAGGCTCTCCCGGGGCAACTCCATGCCGGCCTCTCTGGCCCCGCGCTCGGCCAGGACCATGAGCTGGGGATGGGTGAGCGGTCCCAGGCGCAGGACGTGGAGCCGGGACAGGAGCTGGCGGGTGATGGAAAAGGACGGATTTTCCGTGGTGGTGGCGAGCAGCACGATCTCGCCAGTCTCAAGGATTGGCAGAAAAAAGTCCTGCTGCGCTTTGGAAAACCGGTGCAGTTCGTCCAGGATAAGGATTTCCTTGCCCTTTATCAGTTCACGCAGGGCAGCCAGCCCGGCTTCCGGGGCGCTCACCCGCACGTACGGCCGGCCCTTGGTCCGGGCCAGGATAAGGGCGAGCGTGGACTTGCCGCAGCCCGGCGGGCCAAAAAGGAGCAGGCTCGGCAGCCGGGGGCCGGCCAGCATGGTGTTGAGGCGCGAGATGACGTGGGCTTGGCCCACGAACTCATCAAGGGTGGCCGGGCGGATGCGCTCGGCCAGGGGGCGTTTTTCGTTTCCGAGCAAATCCATGGAACCTGCCTGTGCAGTTTTCGCCGGGGAGAAGCCTCCGGCGGCCAAAAGGGGTGATGACCCTCTGGAATTTTGATCTAATTTCGGAAGATCGGCCTCAATCCTGAGGTTGGTCGTCACAGGAGTGCATTCTTGGCAACGCCCGTTTCAGTCCCTGAGAAGACCTTGCGTGACCGTCAGCCACGGTCAGGGCGGGCGACCAAGCCAATGGCCAAAACGGCCAGGGCGGCGGTCTCCCAGCGCAGCACGCGGCTTCCAAGGGTTGCCGGCACAAAGCCGGCGTTTACAAACAGGCTGGCCTCGGCATCGGTCAGGCCGCCTTCGGGACCAACTACGCACAGGGTGTCGCCCGGTTCGGCCAGATCAGCCGGGAGCAGGGGGCGCGACACGGCCGGGTCTTCCCACAACAGGAAGCGCCGAACCCAGGCTGGTTCCGGGGCGACGGCCAGGGCGGCGGCTCCGCCTGGGAAAAGGGCTATGCCGGGCAGCCGGGCTGCGCCGCACTGCTTGGCGGCGGCAATGAGCGTGGCGGTCCAGGCCTCCTTGGGGGCGTCCGGCATTTTGCCCTGGGAGTGTTCGGCCTGCCAGAAGACAATGCCGGCGGCCCCCAGTTCCACGGCCTTTTCCAGGAAAAAGTCGCGCCGGGCCGAGCGGGAAAAGCCGGCAGCCAGATGCAGGCGACGCTCTGGCCGCGGGGTTTCGTCAATGGAAATGGGCTCAAGATCGACGCAGCTGCGGGAGATGGCCGTGATGGTGAAAAGCCCGTCGCGTCCCAGGCCGTCAAAGGCGCGCACTACCTCGCCGGGCCGCTTGCGCAGCACCTTGGCGCAGTGGTTGGCCTCGCCGCCGGTCAGGGCAAAAGGCGCGGCAAAGGCCTCGGGCGGGAGGAAAAAGGCGTCGGGTCGGCCCATGATCGAATGGTCCTTGGCTTGGTGCAGCGGTTGGCGGTGTGCGCCGGGAGCAGGGAAAAAGCCGGGAGGATATGCCGTCCCCCCGGCCGTGTGATCGCTGCGCGGCGTTTAGACCACAGCCTTTCTGGCCGTGCCGTTTTTGTAAAAGGGCAGGGGGCGCTTGCTGGCCGGCAGTTCGGTGCGGGCGGCCTTGACCACAAAGTCCTTGGCCTCGGCTGCGGCGGCGTCCACATAGGCCAGGGCCACGGCATGGCCCAGGCTCGGGGCGAAGGATGCGCTGGTCACCACGCCGACGGTCTTGCCGGCCTTGTCCAGGACCACGTCGCCATGCCGGGCGCTGCGCCGGCCGGGAATCTCCAGGCCGATCAGCTTCTGGCGAAGGCCGGCCGCCTTGCCCTTGCCGACGTACTCGGCCGGTGAGGTGAGCAGCCAACCGTAGCCGGCCTCGGCCGGGGTGTGCTCCTCGTCGAGGTCCTGGCCATAGAGGGGATAGCCCATCTCCAGGCGGATGGTGTCGCGCGCGCCAAGGCCAGCCGGGGCCACGCGCGGATCGGCGGCCAACGCCTCCCACAGGGCCACGGCCTGCTCGGCCGGCAGGAACAGTTCATAGCCAAGCTCGCCGGTATAGCCGGTGCGGCTGACCATGAGCTTTGCCCCCTGGAACTCCGTCCAGATGAAGTTGAAATATTTGAGTCCGGCAAAGTCGCCCGGCACCCGGTCGCGCAGCACCTCAAAGGCGAGAGGGCCCTGCAGGTCGATCTTCGCGGTCTGGGGCGAGATGTCCTTGAAATCCGATCCGGCCGGCAGGCGGCTTTTGATCGTCTCAAAATCAATGGCGATGCGCGAGCCGTTGACCACCAGCATGTACTCATCCACGCCCAGGCAATAGATGATGAGATCGTCGATGACCCCGCCGGCTTCGTTTAACAGGAAGCCGTAGCGGCATTTCCCCGGGGCCAGGGTGGCCAGATCATGGGTCACCGCCTTGCCCAGCGCCTCGGCTGCGCCGGCTCCGGCCAGAAGGAATTCGCCCATG
The DNA here is from genome assembly GCF_000801335.2 of Desulfovibrio sp. TomC. NCBI lineage: Bacteria > Pseudomonadati > Thermodesulfobacteriota > Desulfovibrionia > Desulfovibrionales > Desulfovibrionaceae > Desulfovibrio > Desulfovibrio sp. TomC. The sequence continues at coordinate 19,105 of NZ_JSEH01000030.1, read as the reverse complement.
TGGCAGATGTCGAAAATGGCGGCCTTGGCGCGGGTCTGTTCGTGCTCGGCCAGGATGGAGACATATTGCACCGGCATGTCAAAGCCGGCGAAGGGAACCATTTTGGCTCCGTGGCTGCGGTTCCAATCGGTGAGGGGAGTGGGGGTGGGGTTTTCCACGGTCACATGCTCCGGGTAGTCGGAAGCGGGCTTCCGATGTCAGGGGTGGTACGGCGGCGATACACCCGGCCGTCAGGTCAGCTTTGCGCCACCAGCGGCAGGACGATGCCCTGTTCCTTTTTAGCCTTGCGGATGGACCGGAACTCGTCGAGCAGGGCCACGAGCCGGCTGTAGGTTTTTTTCACGGACAAACCGTAGGGGGACAGATCCAGATCCTTTTTGCGGATGTAATGGCGAAGCAGATAGCTGTCGTTTAAAATCATGTCGCCAAGGGACAGGACGCGTTCCACCAGGGCGTCAAAGTAGTTGACGATCTCGAATTTGAGGTCGTTTAATATCTCGGTAAAAAGCGTCAGCATCCGGAGGTAGGACAGCCGTTCGCCCTTGTAGTTGCGATCCTGGAGGTCTTCGAGCAGCTTCACCTTGCGGGCCTGCTGGATGTAACTGTATTTACTCCAGACTTCCTGATAGATGTCGCGCATATTGCTGAAGTCGTCGTAGTGGTCTGCGGAAAGCAGGTAGTTGTCGAGCACCTTGACGACATTGGAATAGAACTCGTCGGAATAGCCGATGATGCGGCGTTGATGCTTGGACAGCCAGGCGTAGAGAAATTTGAGCTTTTTCTCGTGGGTGTCGGTATTTTCCACGATCTCGTTGCGTTTGTAGACGATGCGGCCGGAATATTCGCCGCGCACGATGTCGTTTAAGCGCAAGAAGAGGCTGTAGGTGTCCTTGACCAGATTGAGCCTGTAATAGCTTTTGCCGGTCACGGGGTGGATGACTTCCTGGGAGGCCACGGACAAGGCCCGGTCCTGGCGCACGTTGTTGGGGTCGAACTTGTGCTGGCGGTAGACCACCCGGGTGATGGCCACCCGGCGGTCGGGGTCAATGAAAAAGCCGGCTTCGTGCAGGGCCTTGACCGCTTCGGTCTGGGTCTTGTCCACGGCGACCAGGGCGATTTTCTCGACCCGGGGATAAAAGCGTGCCTCGGGATGGGAATACAGTGTGGTGATGGTGCGATCGGTCTGGCCGAGCACCCGCACCATGAACTTCTCGCCCATGCGGAAAAGCCGCCGTGCGAAAAGGGCCGAGGAGGTGCGCCGTTCGGACACGATGGGGAAGCCGTAGAGCTCCATCAGAAACTGATAGACAAAACTCCGGTGGCGCTCGTAGCGGCGGTCGTCGCCCACCACGAATTTCTTGATATTCAGGCCAAACCGCTTGAGTTCGGTGTCGAGGTAGGACGGGAACGAGCAGTAGACGCCGGAGAGATAGAAGTCGCTCTGGCTGTCCATGGACAGGACATGGGCCCGGTCCATCTGGAGGATGGTGGGCAGGAGCGCGGCGTAGTTTTCCAGACTCGTCACGTCGGTCTCGGAAAATTCGTGCCTGAAGGCGTCCTGGCTGGATTTGGCCAGGCGGGCGCAAAACGTGCGCATGTTTTGGCCGAAAATGGAACTCTCAAGCGGGCACTGATCGCGGTAGGTCTCGTCGGTGTAGTCGAGCAGGCAGTGCAGGATGTCGTACTGGAAAATTTCCTGGAAGTATTTCAGCGGCCTGGCCACGGCCACCATGGAAAATCCAGGGAGTTCCTTGTATTCGTATGCATCGGCTTCAAAAGACGGCAACAGTTCGCGGAAATCCACGACCGGATAGTTGGCATGTTCAAAATAGGGTTTGAGCAGGCATTGCTTGATATGGACCCAGTCGAGAAAACGGCGCAGATCGGGCAGGGTCTGGACGCGCAGAATCTCGCCTTCCCGGGGGCGGTGTTCGCCCTGAAGGAATGCAGTCTCGGGAACCTGGGAAAAGGCGGTCGTCCAGTCAAACGTCATGGCCGCTCCATGGGCGGGTTGCAGGGGGCGGGCGGCAACTTCCACCGCCGAAAACCACTCTATAGCCTAATATCAATTTATGATAAAGTCCTTCCGGGTCTTCCCGCCCAGAGGCCTTTCCCCTCTGCTCGGCCCCCTGTCCGGTCCGGTTTGACGGCAGAGGCCTTGCCTCGTAAGATGGACAGCAGTTTTAAAGCCGTTGCCGAGAGAGGGAGTATGATCATGGACCATGCCTGTCCGACAGGCCCCCTTGCGGGGGAGCGCGTCGTCCTGCCCCCGGTCCATGTGGCCGTGACCGGAGATTGGAGCAGCGTTGTCGTCGACGCCACCCTGGGCCGGATATGTTGACCCAGATGCCGGATACTCCCTTTTACGAGCAGTTGCTGGCCATTGTCGGCAATGTTTTCGATGCCTATTCCGCTGTCCTTTTCCTGCCCGAGGCCGATTCTGAAGTCTGCCGGGCGGCGGCAGCCTTCAGCCTGGGCGAAGCGCTTAACCGCGAGGCCGCCATCGCTCCGGGCCAGGGGCTGGTGGGCTGGATCATTCGGGAGAAAAAACCGCTACTCATCAGCAACTTTGACCAGCACCGCGGCGTCCTTGGCTATTACCGGGGCGGCGAAGAGGAACGCATCCGGGCCTTTATGGGCTTTCCCGTGGCGGCAACCGGGGGGGCGCTTTGCCTGGACAGCCGCAAGACCTATACCTTCGGGGAAAAGGACCTTAAAATCCTGTCCCAGTTCGCCGAACTGGCCGGGAACCATCTGGCCCGATCCCGGGAAGTGGCCCAAAGCCTAGTCGAACACGGATTCTATCAGGCCCAGCGCCGCATCGCCACTCTGCACAAGACCTATCCCAAATGGTCGGCCTTCCGTTCGGGTTTGTTGGCGATGTTGTCCGAAGCCACCGGGTTTCGTCACGCCATCCTGACCGTGCGCGACGAATCGGGCCGTTCCTATTTTCTGGAAGGAGCCAACGAAAGCCCGTTTAACGGCAGCCGCGAGGTTCCGACACGGTTTTCCGTCGGCCAGGGTCTGGTGGGCTGGGTGTTTAAAAACCAGACGCCGGTCTATACCGGGGAGAAGGACGAGGCCAGCCGGCTGCCGCTTTTCGGGCTCGACGTGCCCACCATTGATTGCAAAAGTGTCATCTGCCTGCCCATCCATTTTTCCAAAAAGACCCGGGGCGTGCTCACCCTGGCCGACCCCAGGCCCCTGCCCATCACCGAGGAACTGAAGTCCTTTGTCGGCATGGTGTCGGAAAGCTTGGCGCTTTTTCTGGAAAACCTGCATCTGCGCACTCGTCTTGGCAGCCCTTCGGCGTAGACTTTTTCGTCGCAGCCATCTACGATGGCCCAATTGTCGGGAAGTGGGCCATTATCCTGGGTTTCGAACGCCAACGCGAGTGTGGGCATGCTTTTCAAGAATTTCTTTCGTTTTCTCGGCAAAGACCTGGCCATGGACCTCGGTACGGCCAATACCTTGCTGTACACCTCGGCCGACGGCATTGTCCTGGCCGAACCGTCGGTGGTGGCCATCGACACCCGCAGCGGCGAACTGATTGCCGTCGGCGCCGAAGCCAAGGAATACCTTGGCCGCACCCCGGAACGCATCCGGGCCATCCGGCCTATGAAAGACGGCGTCATTGCCGACTTCGACGTCACCCGGGCCATGATCGCCTTTTTCGTGCGCAAGGTCCTGGCCGGCTTCCGGTTTGCCAAGCCCAAGATGGTCATCTGTGTGCCCACCGGCATCACCCAGGTGGAAAAACGCGCCGTTATCGAGTCGGCCCAGCTGGCTGGGGCGCGCGACGTCAAGCTCGTGGAGGAACCCATGGCCGCGGCCATCGGGGCCGGGCTGCCCATCGACCGGCCTTCGGGAAACATGGTCGTGGACATCGGCGGCGGCACCACCGAAGTGGCCGTCATCTCCCTCTCGGCCATTGCCTATGCCGAATCCGTGCGGGTGGCCGGCGACGAACTCAACGAAACCATCCAGCGTTTTGTGCAGGATGAATTTCAGGTGCTCATCGGCGAGAACATGGCCGAAGAGATCAAGATCCGCATCGGCTCGGCCATGCCCCTGCCTGAACCGCGCTCCATGGAAGTTGCCGGCAAGTCGCTGATCGACGGCACGCCGACCACCGTCACCGTCACCGACGCCCTCGTGCGCGAGGCCATCCGCGAACCGGTCAACATCATTGTCAGCGCCGTCAGGAAGGCTCTGGAAAAGACGCCGCCCGAGCTTGTGGCCGACATCGCCCGAAACGGCCTGCTGCTGGCCGGCGGCGGGGCGCTTTTGGCCGGCCTTGACGAGCGCATCAGCCAGGACACCAACCTGTCCGTGCTCCTGGATGACGATCCCCTGACGACGGTCGTGCGCGGCACCGGCCGGGCCATGAGCGACCGAGTGCGCTTCAAAGACGTTTTTATCAACTGATCGGCGCGCACGAGGGAGCCATGACCCAGGCGACACAGGAACTTTTGGACCGGACCCGGGCCGCCGTCGCCCTGGCCGGAGAGCGCATCCGGGCCGATTTCGGTATGCCCCGGGACGTGCGCCGCAAGGGGCGCATCGATCTGGTCACGGCCACGGATCTGGCTGTGGAAGACATGCTCAAGGAGTCGCTTGCCCGCCTTGTGCCCGAAGCGGCTTTCCTGGCCGAGGAAACTGCCGCCGGTACTGTCCTGTCCGGCCTCACCTGGATTATCGATCCCCTGGACGGCACCACCAACTTCGCCCACGGCTTTCCCTTTGTCTGCACCTCGGTGGCTCTCTATGACGGACAAACCCCGCTTGTCGGCTGCGTCAACGCCCCGATGCTTGGCCAGTGCTTCACGGCCGGCCAGGGACTTGGGGCTTATTTAAACGATGCCCCCATCCATGTTTCCGCCACGGACAGCCTTGAGGCGGCCCTGGTGGCCACGGGGTTTCCGTATGCCATTCGTGAAAATCTCGATGAGATCATGGCCGATATGCGGGGGGTGCTGGACGCAACCCAGGGCTTCCGGCGGCCTGGTTCGGCGGCCCTGGATCTGGCCTATGTGGCGGCCGGGGGCTTTGAGGCTTTCTACGAGGTGGCGCTCAATCCCTGGGATGTGGCCGCCGGAGTGTTGCTGGTGACCGAGGCCGGCGGCCGGGTGGGGAGCTATCGGCCGGCTGGCCCCTACGCCCTGGGGGATTTCCGCATCCTGGCCAGCAATGGGGTTTTGCACGAGGCCATGCTGGCCCTATTCGACTGATCTTTTCCCTTTGCGCCCGGGGTTTCTCCGCCCGCCAGAGTCCTGCCAACAGGCTGGCGTTTCCCAGCCAGCGAAGAACGCGCTTTTCTTGCCAGGGGACCGTGGGAACCATCGCCTCGCACATCGGGGCAACCTTGATCCCCGGCAACCGCCCGTTGCGACTGTAGATCCAGGCCCATCTTTTCGTGCGCAACTTCCGCCCATCGACTTGGCAACGCCCCCCGGTCATAACAAACGAACCCCAGGTGGGATTCCAAAGGGGTCACCCCTTTGGCCGCCGGAGGCCTCTTCCTCCTTTCTCTGTGGCTACAAAGCGTGTGGAAACAACGTCCGTTTCTCGTAGAAATGCACCACGGCCGGCGTCAGCCAATCGCGGTAGTCCCGCACCAGGGCGGCCAGCTCGGCTGTGTCCACGAACATGCCGCCGGCCACCTCGTCGGGGTTGGGGCGGGGTTGTTCGCTGGTGCGCCCGGCGTTGTAGAGCGTGACGAATTCATAAGCCGTCTCCCGGCTGGCCGGGGCGGCGTCGAGGAGGGTCAGGGAGGACGCGGCCAGTCCCAGCTCCTCGGCCAATTCCCGGGCGGCGGCCTCGGTTCGGGCTTCGCCGGCCCGGACATGGCCGGTGGCCGAGAGGTCGAAGCGTCCCGGATAGAGACTCTTGTTTGCTCCACGCTTTTGCAGGTAGAGCCGTCCCTCGGGATCAAAGACCAGCACCATGACCGAGCGGTGGAAAAGTCCTTGGCGATGGACCTCGGTTAAGGGCATGACCATGAGCGGGCGGTCGTTTTGGTCAACGACGTCCACGTACTCGACCTGAGGCGCTGTCTGTGTCTTTTTCACCATCTGCCGCCACCTCCTGCAGGCGGCCATATTGCCAGGGGATCGAGGAAATGCAACCGCAGCCGCCTTTTTCCGATCCGGTGCGCCTTGGGCCGGCTGACGCCGCTCTCCTGGCCGGACTCGAAGCCCGCGCCTTTCCCGATGCCTGGGACGAGGCCGCCTTTGTCGCCGCCCTGGCCCGCCCGGTCTTTGCTGCCTTCGGCATCCGCCAGGAGAACGGTCTTGCCGCCTACGCCACCTTTCATTTTCTGGGTGAGGAATTTGAAGTCGTCAATATCGCTACCGATCCCGGGCTGCGCGGGCGGGGAATGGCTTCACGTCTCCTCGGCCATGTCTTGCAACATACCGATAAAGCAGGCATGAATCAGGGGTATCTGGAAGTGCGCGCCGGCAATGTCCCGGCCAAAAAATTGTACCTTCGCCACGGCTTTGCCGTGGTCGGCGTGCGAAAACGCTATTATGCCGACAACGGGGAGGATGCCCTGATCATGGTCCGGTTCGCCGGGCAGGAACAGGCCGTCAGTTCGCCAACCCATTACTGAAAGCGCCAAGGAGCACCCATGGCCCTTACCCGCATCGATACGATCGACATCGCTGGCAAAAAATTGCTGATCCGCGTGGATTACAACGTGCCGCTGCAGGGCGACGTCATCACCGACGATCTGCGCATCCGGGCGAGCCTGCCGACCATCGAATATGCCCTGTCCAAGGGTTGCTCGCTTATTTTGTGCTCCCACCTCGGCAAGGCCAAGGGCGCGCCTGATCCCAAGTACTCCCTGGCCCCGACGGCCAAGCGCCTTTCGGAACTCCTTGAGCGTAAGGTGGGCATGGCCCCGGATTGCCTGGGCGAGGCCACCCGGGCCATGGCCGCCGCGCTCAAGCCCGGCGAGATCCTCATGCTTGAGAATCTGCGCTTCCATCCGGGGGAGACCGCCGGTGACATGGACTTTGCCAAGGAAGTCATGTCCATGGCCGAAATCTACGTCTGCGACGCCTTTGGCACGGCCCACCGGCCCCATGCCTCCATGGTGGCCTTTGCCCAGGTGGCTTCCAAATGTTGCGCCGGGTTCCTGCTCATGAAGGAATGGCAGTTCCTGGGCGAGGCCGTGGAATCCCCGACGCGCCCCTTTGTGGCCGTTTCCGGCGGGGCCAAGGTGTCGTCCAAACTCGGGGTGCTCAAGAATCTCTTGTCCAAGGTCGACGCCATGTGCATCGGCGGGGCCATGGCCAACACCTTCCTGGCGGCCATGGGCTACGGCGTGGGCAAGTCCCTGGTTGAGCCGGAGCTCTACGGCGCGGCCCTGGAAATCATGGACGAGGCCAAAAAACGCGGTGTGGGCTTCTATCTGCCCGTGGACTTCATTATTTCCAAGGACGCCGGCAAGCCCATCAATGAGATGCAGCCGGCCGGGCAGGTCCCCTTTGCCGCCATTCCCGAGGACGCCGTGGTCCTGGACATCGGCCCGGTAACGGCCGGCCTGTTTGCCCTGGTCCTGGACCCGGCCAAGACTGTGGTTTGGAATGGCCCCATGGGTGCGTTTGAAAATCCCGCCTTTGCCCAGGGTTCCTATACCGTGGCCCACATCGTGGCCGGGGTGCGGGGCCTTTCCATCGTCGGCGGCGGCGATACCGACGTGGTGGTACACCAGGCCGGGCTGGCGGATAAGATGGCCTTTATATCCACTGGCGGCGGCGCGTCCCTGGAATTTCTCGAAGGCAAGGAACTCCCTGCCTTTAAAGCCCTCAAGGAGTGCCAATCATGAAAAAGCTGATGGCAGCCAACTGGAAGATGTACAAGCTTCAGGGGGAGGCCGCGACCACGGCTGCCGATCTGGCGGCGCGTCTGGCCGGCAAGCTTCCGGCGGATCGCGAGGTGCTGCTCATCCCGCCTTATACCGCGCTTTGCGGTGTGGCTGGGGTCATTGCCCAAGCGGCAGGCTTTGCGCTTGGGGCGCAGAACTTCTATCCGTCGAAGCAGGGGGCCTTTACCGGCGAGATCGCGCCGGAAATGCTTACTGACGCCGGCTGTCGCTATGCCCTGGCCGGGCACAGCGAGCGGCGTCATATTCTGGGTGAAGACGACGCCATGGTTGGGCGCAAGGTCGCCTTCGGGCTGACCTCGGGCTTGTCCATGATTCTGTGTGTCGGCGAAAAGGTTGAGGAACGCCAGGCCGGGGAGCTTGAAGCGGTGCTGGAGCGCCAGCTGACGGCCGGACTGGCCGAGGTGCCGGACGATGTTGCGCCCGAGGCCCTGGCTGTCGCCTATGAGCCGGTGTGGGCCATTGGCACGGGTCTTACGGCCGGGCCTGAAGAAGTAGCTGGCGCGCACGCGGCGGTGCGAGGTTTTCTGGTCCGACGCTTCGGGGTGGTGGGGGAGAAAATCCGCATTCTGTATGGCGGCAGCGTGAAGCCGGGCAATGCCGGTCAGATTTTAGGGATTGACAATGTCGACGGAGTGCTGGTAGGTGGCGCAAGCCTTGACGCTGAGAGCTTTGCGGCGATTGTGACAGCTTAAAGAACTCGCGGCCATGTCCGTGAAAATAACGGGAAAAAACAGTTGACAACTCTCATCATTACTGTACATGTACTCGCCTGCGTGGCGGTCATCATCCTGGTCCTGCTTCAGTCTGGCAAGGAAGGCATGGGGGTGATCTTCGGCGGCGGCAGCCAATCCGTCTTCGGCAGCACAGGTGCCGGCGGGTTGCTGGTCAAGTTGACCGCGCTTTTTGGAGCGATCTTTATTATTACTTCGCTTGTCTTTAACGTCCATTCCAGTTCGCACCGCCGTCAGGCCAAATCGGTCATGATGGATGCGAGCGGCGCGCCGGTACAGATTCCGGCGGCTGTGGATGGCGCAGGCAAGGATGCGGAACCCAAGAAGGGCGTCACCTTCGAAGAGGTTCCCGCGCCGGGAGCGAATGCTCCGGCCGGTGGGGCAGCGAAGCAGTAAGTCCATATTTGCCGAAGTGGTGGAACTGGTAGACACGCCATCTTGAGGGGGTGGTGGGCTATGCTCGTGGGGGTTCGAGTCCCCCCTTCGGCACCATTTTGAGGGGGTTGCAGCTAACCGGCTGCAACCCCTTCTTTTTTTGTCCTACAGGTTGTGGCTAGGCTTCAAAAAGCTCTGTGTTTTCCCCCTGTTCACCAAAAGGGGTCAAAGCGCGGGGTCAAACATGCCGCATAGCGGCGTGGGCCGCAGCCATGTCACAAGCCAGCGCATCACTTCAGAGCCGAAGGGAAGCACTCTCACCCCCACGGCCAGCTTCACGAGCATCCCGCGCCGATTCCCTGCCGGAAGGGCGATCCATCCGACGTTCATCGCCGACCTACCTTTACCTCAAAGGAAATCTTTACTATTTTCGATATGCTTTTCCAAAGGCATGTCGTGATCTGCTGGGTCATGCTGAAATTCGCATCAGCTTGCAGACGGGGTATGTCCGGGAGGCTCGGCATCGAGCTTCTGGCTTATATGCCATGTTGCTAAAGCTCATTGGGGGTGGAGTGTTGGACTATCAAGAACTTCGAGCGCAGCTTGCACAATGGTTGGCAGAATTGCTGGACGAACCTGATAAGAAGCCAATTTCTCAAAAGGTAATTCGAGAAAGACTGAATGGCTATCTTCGGGCTCTGCTTGAGAAAGATGATATCCAAATTCATCCTCGGAAAGGTGTGAGTGGGCCTGGGATTAACTTGACGAGCGGACAACTCTCGGCTTGTTATGCTAATATGCTGACTCGTCTCGTTGATAACCCAGAGTCATTGGTTGATAGTGCGGTGGATTGCATCCCGCATCTGATAGATGAAGGAGTTTTTAAGCCAGAGGAAATTTCTGCTGAAAATATTTTGCAAATATCCAAAGCACATATGAAAATTCAAGTTACGAATCATAAGGTGCAGGCGGCGCGAGCCAATGGAGACTACCTCACGGAGCAAGCAATTTTTGCTGCGCCTTATGAGCCGTATCCTCCCGTTGTTGATGAAGCAGTTGTTCAGAAGGACCAGTCTGATATCGTTAGGAAGGAATTATTGTCTGAATTTATTGAAAAGTACATTCAAACAAAACTTTCTGATGGAGCCTGGAAAGATCACGGTGTTGCAGATCATAGGGGGAGGCTCGTTAACTTGGTAGAAATCCTGGGGGACAAGGTTGTCTCTGATGTTTCACGAGATGATATGCGCCATTTTCGGGATGTCTTGCGTAAGTTGCCCCCGAATAGGACAAAGCTAAAGGAATATAAGGGCAAAACAATCAACGATATTCTGGAAATGAACCCGACACGCGCACTCAGTGTCAAGACAGTGAATGTGATCGTTGAAACAGCGTCCAGCATGTTTGATTGGGGTGTGAGGGAAAGTCTTTTGTCCCAGAATCCAGCGAAAGGGCTTTCCATTAAAGATGATAGGCAAGAAATTGGTCTGCGTGATGCTTTTTCACCAGAGGATCTTCAAAAGATTTTTGCAAGCGACAATTATGTGAAGGGAAATTTTAAGCACCCTTCATTTTTTTGGGCTCCGCTTATAGGTGTCTACACGGGTATGCGTCTTGAAGAGGTGTGCCAACTTGAGTGCGACGACATATATGAGTCCGAGACAGCAGGGGTCTGGGTCATAGATATCAATGTCAAACCATCTCGTGATGAAAAAGTTCATAAATTGTTGAAGAATAAGAATTCAGCGCGCATCATTCCTGTTCATCAAGACTTGATTCAGATTGGGCTACTTGAATACCGAGGCAATCTCAAGAAGCGCGGAGATGAAAGATTGTTTTCGGAATTGCAAAAGACAGAGTCGTCACCGAAGTATGGAAAGCAACCCGGAAAGTCATTTGGGAAATTGGTCAGGTCATTGGCGCTTGGTGGGAACAAGACCTTCCATTCGCTAAGGCATTCCTTCAGTGATTTCTTTAAAGTGAAAGGGCTGCATAATGATATCTTTCGACAGATATTCGGGCACGAAATACCGGGTCTGGCCGGAAGGCAGTATGGTTCAAAATTTGATGCCTTGACGTGTTATAGCGAAATTGTGTCAAAAATAGACTACGGCATTGACATCTCTGAGGTTAATTCCAAGCCATATTTAAAAGGTTCTGTCTAGCGTGATTTTTTTTGTTATCATGCGTATATCTGTTGATTGATGTGTGTCGTTCAAATTGTTTTAAATATATATTATTGATTTGAAGGATGCATTTTTATCCGAGCAAACGCTCATTTAAGCCAACATAGAGAACTTTTAAGCCCATAGGTGCTCAATGGAAAGCTATCAATCAACAGAAATTTCAGAATTGGCCAAGGCCCTCATTAATGTGCAACGAACAATTCAGCCTGCGATCAAGGATGCTACCAATCCTTTTGTTCACAATCGGTACGCGACACTCAACAGTGTTATGGATTCCTGCCGCGAAGCGCTTCTGGGCAACAGCATTTGGATGACGCAATTCCCGGTCCCGGCCGAACCTGGGTATCTGGGGTTGGTCACGAAGCTGACCCACGCCGAATCCGGCCAATGGCAATCTTCGTTGGCGGTGGTTCCATTACCCAAGGCAGATCCGCAAGGCATGGGCAGTGCCATGACGTATGCTCGGCGGTACGCGCTAAGCGCCATGTTAGGCATCGTCACGGACGATGATGATGGCGAAGATGCAAAAATGTCCACGAAAACGGCCAGTCCTTCCAGAAGCCCGCAAAATGCCCCTCTGGCGCACAAAGGCACACCTTCCGATGTTCGCCCTGGCCAGGTCGATAAAAACGCCTCAAAACCGAAGCACGCCGTTTCGACCCCATTGCCGAACGCTGAGCTGACCCTGCCCCGGATCGATGGCATCACCTACCAGACCGTGTCTGCCCAGGATGGCCGGCCCTGCGTCGTGGCTACGGGCAATACGGCTGCCAAAAAAGAACTCCTTTCCGGGGCTGGTTTCAAGTGGAACCCGCAACGCAAAATGTGGTGGATGTATGCCGATGTATCCTGATTTCGCACTGCAAATCCGTACTTAAGAGGGCTGCCCCAAAAGGGTAGCCCTCTTCATTTGTGGAGGCTACCCCATGTCCCAAACCGCATCACTTAGTCCGGACCCAGCCACGGCCTTGTTGTCCGTCCTCGCCCAAGGCTTGCAGCGACACGCCAAGAGCGCCACGGCGGCGACACTCGGTGACCGCAGTCGCTACATTGGCCTCAGCGACATCGGCCGTGGCCTGGATTGCCTCAGGGCCACCGTGGCGGGCAAACTCCCTGCCGCCAATTCTCCTTTCCCACAGTCGAACCTTGCCCAGGCTGCCACCCTTTCCCGGCAACTGACCCTGCAACGGGGACATTGCTTTGAAAGCCTGGTCGGCCAAGCCCTGGCGGCGCACCGGCTCAATACGCTCCACCAACTCGAAATTGACGTTGTGCACCAGGGCACACCCATCAAAGCCCATCTCGATTTTGTCCTGGTGAGCGATGCCCCTGTGCCCACAGTGCGCATCCTGGAATGCAAAAGCACCAAACGGCTGCCGGAAACGCTCTATGCTTACTACGAATCCCAAGTCTATGGCCAGGTCGGCTTACTCAAGGCGGCCTGGAATACCCCGGCGTTTCATCTGCGGGATCCGACCGGCACGGTCCTCCACGCTGGGTTAACCTTCCCGGAATTGTGCCAGGCGCAATTCGGCATCACCCTGCCGACCAACTCCAATCAGGTCGACCTGAAAGCCTGGGTGCTGTGCCTGTCCATGACAGACGCCAAGGTCTTTGGCCCCTACCGACCCCACCAAGCCATGCTGAGCCTCTGCCTCAAGACGGCAGGCACGATCTGGCAGCAGCTTCAGGATTGCCTGACAGGCAAGAGCGTCATCGACAGCCTGCCGACAGCCACCGGTTGCCATCCGCTCTGTGCCTTTTGTGACTGGAATGCCGATTGCCCGAAATTCGACGGCCCTGATCAACCTGGCTGGGAGGTGGATCTTCAAGAACTGGTTTCACTCAAGGCCAGCCGAAGCACCCTGGAGGAAGCCATTCAGGAAAAGGAAGCGGCCATCAAGGCTGCTTACGCTCGCACACCGACCAAGGGGGGCTGGATCCATGCCGGGACCTATCGCTTTAAAGTCGCCCAACAAGCCGGACGCCGCACCTTGGATAAGGACAAGCTCCGGCTGGAACTCATCGGCCTCACCGGTTCGCATGACGACGCGGACCAACTGCTCGCTCGGTGCGAATCACAGGGCCAGCCCTTTGACCGCCTAACTATCAGTCCGATCAACCAAAAACGCACGGCCACCCCGCAACGGGTGGCCGCTTCGTTTCAAACCCCGAAATGATGGAGACAGCCCATGCACGATAGCCTGTCTGAACTGAGCCTCCTTGCGCCAACCGAGCTGGACGCCGGCCAGGTGTTTAGCGGTACGCCGTCCGGTAAACCCGTCCAGGGATTTGCCGCGCCGTGCGCCTACACGCCCACACCGTCCCCGGACTACATCTTTCACGAATCCAGCCGGGACATCATTGTCTGGTTTTTGGAACGCAGCGACCCGCTCTACGTGTTTGGCCCAACCGGTTCCGGCAAGACCTCGCTGATTAAGGAACTGGCAGCCCGGCTCAATTATCCAGTCTTCGAGGTGACCGGCCACGGGCGGTTGGAGTTTGCCGATTTGGCCGGCCATTTGGCAGTGCGCCAGGGCAACATGGAATACGCCTATGGTCCCCTGACCCTAGCCATGCGTCATGGCGGGCTTTTTCTGCTCAACGAAATCGACCTGGTCAGTCCGGACGTGGCGGCCGGCTGCAACGGCATCCTGGATGGCCAGCCTTTGTGCCTGGCTGAGAACAGCGGGGAACTCATTACGCCGCATCCGCTCTTTCGGTTCGTGGCCACGGCCAATACCAACGGCTCGTTTGACGAAACCGGTCTCTACCAGGGAACCCTCCAGCAGAACCTGGCCTTCATGGACCGTTTCTGGCTGTGCGAAGTCGGCTACCCCGATTCCCAAGCGGAATTGACCCTGCTTGAAGGCAGGGCAGCTATTCTGCCGGGTGATGTCCGAACCCGCATGGTGAACTTTGCCAATGAAGTCCGCCGGCTTTTCGTGGGCGAGGCGGCCGGCGAAATCACCAAGACCATTGAAGTGACCTTCTCCACCCGCACCTTGCTGCGCTGGGCCGATCTGACCGTGCGCTTCCAGCCCCTGGCCAACCAAGGCATCCAGCCGGTGACCTATGCCCTGGATCGAGCCCTCGGCTACCGGGCCAGCCGGGAAACCCGGGCCTTGCTGCACGAACTGGCTCAGCGAATCTTTCCGCTGACTGTATAAATTCAAACAACCAATGGGAGATAGCGATGGATACTCCGATTCTCTCCGACATCCGGGTGCTGGACAACCTCTTGGCCGTCAACCTCAACATCACCCTGTGGTCTGCCCGCAAAAAGCTGACGCTCGAAGACTTCGGCCACGTGGATTTGCCGCCGGAAGACCTGGCGACCCTTGGCAGCAAGCGCATCGCGCCGCCGGAAAGCCTGCGCATCTTCGGCACGCTCAAGGCCAGGGCTTTCAATTTCCTGGACCGGCATGGCATCCGTTTTCTGGGGGGCTGGGCCATCCCCGAAGACAAGGCCACGGACATCATCCAAGAACTTTGTGCCCTGCGCGATGAATTCGCTGCCCAAAAGGAAGCGTTCCTCGCGGAGTACGATGCGCTTATTCAGGCCTGGATCGCCAAGCACGCGGATTGGGCCAATCTGATCGCCAATTCCACGGTGGGGAGCGACTATGTCCGCGCCCGCCTGGGGTTTTCCTGGCAGCTGTACAAGGTGGCTCCGCTCATGGCTCATCCCGATGCCGAGACCATGGTCGAGTCCGGTTTATATGAGGAAGTGGAGGGATTAGCCGGTACGCTTTTCACCGAGATCGCCAAGTTTGCCGATGAGACTTGGCGCAAAGTGTACGCGGGCAAGACCGAAGTGACCCACAAGGCGCTGTCGCCGCTTCGCACCATGTACCACAAGCTCATGGGCCTGACCTTTGTCGAGCCCCACGTGGCTCCGGTGACGGAGATCCTCCAAATGGCGCTTTCGCGTCTGCCCAAGAAGGGCACCATCGTGGGGACCGACCTCCTCATGCTCCAAGGCTTGGTCTGCCTCCTGCGGGATCCTGATGCCCTGATTGAGCACAGCCAGCAGGTGATCGAGGGCTACGGCCCGGCCACGGTGCTCGATTCGATCCTGCGTGCGCCCATGGCTCCTACGTTTGCTGAACACGGTCCGGTCGAGATCACCGGGCTCCTGGACGTGGACGAGGGTGATGATCCGGAACTGGCGGAGATTACGGATCCCACGGCGCGTCCGTGCCCTGGGCCGCGCGTGCAGATCCCCAGCATGGGGCTGTGGTGAGCGCCATGCTGCCCATCCGCCATGTCATGCGGTCTCTGCCGCTTTTGGCCGCTGTGCTCGGTGATGCGTATGGCGTCGAAGTCGTCATCGGCGGCGATTCGGCCCACACCGATGGGAAAACCATCCATCTGCCGGCCCTGCCTCTGGAGGGTGACGCGACAGCGCTGGCCTTGGCCCGGGGGCTTCTGGATCACGAGGCCGCCCACATTCGGGAGACGGATTTCGAGGCCTTGCGCCATTGGCGTTCGACGCCGTTTGCCCATCACATCTGGAATTCGCTGGAGGATTGGCGGGTGGAAAAACGACTGGCCGATCTCTTCCCAGGGTGTCGCCAGAATTTCAGGTGGCTCATCGAACATTACTTCACAGGGACAGCAGCCAGGGCCGGGGACACAAACCCGGCCCTATCCATTTTAAACGCCATCCTGCTCACGGTACGCGCTTGGGACGGCCCTGGCGTCCAGGCCAACCGGGACGCGGAAATCAAGGAGGTCGACCGTGCCTTTCCAGGGCTTTGGCCGCGCATCCAGGCCGTCCTGGAAAAGGCTGGGGCTGAGTGCCGCAGCACCCAGGATGCCATCCGGTTGGCGGAGGCAATCGTCACCCTGGTGGAGCAAGAAAGGACCCGGCAACAGGGGACCGGTTGCCGTGAGGAGGAGGGGAGGTGTGATCCATCGTGCGAATCAGAAGGCCAACCCGAATTGGCAGCGGAGGAGGAACAAAGAGCATCCCAAGCGGAAGCGGACCAGACCGATAAGCAAGGGCAATCAGGGCAGCAGGAAGGTGGAGTCGAGTCTGACAGTGCGTCTGCGCGCAATGCGACTGAGTGTGTGACGGCAGCGGCTAGGGATTCGCTGACAGAGTTGCTGGAGGCTTCTGTACCGACGGATTGGCCACAGCACCTGGGGGAGCGGTTGTCGCAATCGCTTCGTGAGCATCCGACCGTGCCAGCGGACCACGGTCTGACCGTGGCTCGTCTTGGCCACAAGCCAGCACGAGCGTTAGGGGCAGCGGAGCGAAAGATATGTGGTGAGGCGTCGGTTGCCCTGCGCACGCGCTTGTATCGGTTGCTCCAGTCCAGTCAGCTGGTGCGCAGTCAGCTAGGCCGGCGCGGCAGGTTGGATACCAAGCGATTGCACGGTCTGGCGGTGGGCGATGCACGGGTGTTTCTCAAGCTCAGCCAGAAAACGGCCATCAGCACAGTTGTGCATATTCTCGTCGATAGCAGCGGGTCCATGTCCGGAGCGCCGATCAGACTGGCATCACAGGCCTGCTACGCCGTAGCGACGGCCTTGGAACGGATCAAAGGGGTCAATGTGGCAGTCTCAGCCTTTCCAGCCGGGACAGCGCATGATGGCGTCACCGTGGCCCCGCTCATTGAGCATGGGCAGCGGGTTAACGGCAATCTCGATATCCAGGCCGAAGGGTATACGCCATTGGCGCAGGCGCTGTGGTGGGTGCTTCAACGCATGGTCCTCTTGCCGGAGAGGCGAAAGATCATCCTGCTCCTGACTGACGGTGAACCGGATTCCGTTCCTGCCGCACAAAACGTCCTGAAAACCGCCCAGGATCAAAGTTTTGAAATCTACGCGGTGGGCATCCAGTCAACGGCCATCGCCTCCTTGTTGCCGACATCAAGTAAGACCATCAGCACGTTGGGCGAGTTGGCTCCGGTCATGTTTGATCTGTTGCAACAGGCTTTGATCAGTAAAGGCTAAAGGAGAGGAGTATGAACCATCGGCTAGCCTGTCATGGATGTGTGTATATGAGATGTAATGGTAGTTTTGTGGTGCCATGTTGGTTTGTAAGAAGCTGTAGGTGGAGTCGTGATTCAATTCTGAAATGAGCTGTTCCGTTCGTTGCGGAATAAACCTTCAGTTTTGTTATTAAGTAAAGGAGGTTGAATATGAATTATTTGCCGTGGCTGCCTGTCGTCATTGCGTTGCTTGAAATTGTCAAAAATCAAATGGAGGATTAGGGGTGCACCGAGATCGTGTGTGGAAAGGCTAAGGCGGGAAGTTCGGCTTGCTTTTAAACCTGGAAGGAGAGAAAGATGAGCAAAATAGGATACTTTACTGTGGGCTGGTTGGCTGGGGCGGCAACGGTGGTCACGGCCGCTCTCATTGCGGATGCAATGGAACAGTCTGACACATTTTTGGGGGAAGATGAAGGCAATAGGGAGGTTGAGATAGAAGATCATTCGAACTAGGAGAAAAGATCTCTATGTAGTGGAGGGCGGGAGTTCTAAGCAAAGCTCCCGCCGAGGGAATAGGTTTTAGTTTTGGAGGACGTGGATGATTAAGAATCTTGAAAATGCGTCTAAGGCTGCAACTCAAAAACAGTTTTGGATGGCTGAATATTGCAAGAGGAAGTTTTTCAAAGAAAATGCGCATCGAATAGAAAGCATCCAGTCAGATGTTGACGGCATACTTGATGAGTTGGATTCTTTTTTTTGTAAATATCCTGAGGGTAAGAAGATAGTTTGGGATAGGTCCTTGCAGTATTTCCAGACGTGTTTTTGCATGGAGTATTTTGGTGATACAGGTACTCCATTGTTCATTAACACATTGAACGTTCGAGATTTGTTTTGTGTAGAAAATTTCTCGAAGTCAGTTTCGGCCAAAATGAAAGAGATCATGTATATATCGATGGAGTATGGTTATTTTGTCGAAGACCTTTTGTCCTGTTGGGATATGACAAAGATTATAGAAAAAATAAGAGATGGAGTTGAACTTCCAGATCCTCCTCTTTTTCATGTAAACAAGAATTATCACTGCGAACTGGACGAGAAGGCTTTGACATTATTAAGAGCCAATCCGAATTCAAACAATAAAAAAATTTTCATACAAGAAAATCTTTGGCTTCAATGCCATAAAGAACAAAACAAATATTACGAACATGGGCATTTTGCAAAAATTTGTGGAATGACATTGTATCCTGATTTTATAATATCTGGACAAGCTCTATCTGAAAATTTTGATTTTGAAATTGCTGTCAAAGAAATAAAAGATCATATCGCTTGGGTAATTTATGAAGAAAAAACTAAAAAAAACATAAAGTTGACCGACGCAGAAGAAAAAGCTGTGGTTGACATGTATGAGCGGATGGCCTTGGGCGAATATGGCGTCACGTATGCCAGCGCAAGAGCAATCGGCTTGTGGGTTTATGACTATGTGATCAAACATGTTTGTTCTGGCTCGAAAGCAATTGATAAACTTAAAAAACTTGGATTAGACATCGAACATACATCTAGTCAAAAGAGGACATTGGAACGAATTTTTAAAAATGCAAAGGAATGCATAGCTAAAGGACAGGTGTTGGCGTTGAATCCAAAATTTAAATCATAGATTGCGGTGAACTGGGATTGGGGTCGATTGTCTGAGCAATCTGCTCCCGCTCCGCCGTGTGTGCCTCGTCAATCGTCAGTGAACTGAGCTTTTTCTTCGCCCCATCTGAGAGGTTTTCGGCTTAAAAAGTATTAAATATTAAGGTCTTATATTTTTTATGAAGCCTGTGATGATACTGCGACACGCTTTGTGCCTAAAAGGTGTCGTAGTCAATCGATCTTAGGGCATGCAATTAGGGAGCGTCCTGAGGGGTGCTCCCTTTTCTTTGGGGGGGGAACTCCAGTTTTAGTTCGGCTGCGCTGTTTGAGAGGTTTAACATCAGAGAT
>NZ_JSEH01000029.1 GCF_000801335.2 Desulfovibrio sp. TomC | reverse complement strand
CTGGAATTCTAGCTGATGGTGCCGTTGTCGGCCAGCTGAGGGAAAGCTTATCTTATCAGTCTCAGCTTGTGAAGTTAACTTGGTGTTGCTTTTACCGGGGAAAAGATCAAGAATTGCAAGAGCTAAAGCCTTAGCTTGATTGCCGCGAAAAACACTGTGAGTGAGGTGGTCGCGGGAAATTGGACCGCCTGTTAAGCTCTAGTCCTCAATGATGGAGGACGGTTTCGATGTCCAAGCGACGGAAGTTTTCAGCAGAGTTCAAGGCGAAAGTGGCGCTTGGGGCCTTGTCCGGCGAATTGACCTTGGCTGAGTCGGCCAGCAAATGTGACATGCATCCGACGCGGATCACAGGTTGGAAGCGACGAGCCAAGGAAGCCATGGTTGCGGCCTTTTCCGGGAAGGCGGCGACGGCACAGAAGGATAACGCCGCCGAGATCCGGGAACTCCACGCCAAGATCGGTCAATTGACCGTGGAGAAGGATTCTTTAGAGCGAGCCTTCGCCAAACGATGAGTCGCGAGCGAAGGCGTGGGATGGTCGAACGCGGGCATCCCCGACTCAGTATTTGTAGGCAGTGTCGCATCCTCGGGTTGGCCAGGTCGACTTGGTATCATCGCCCGAAAGGCGAGTCGGCCATGAATCTGGAGCTGATGCGGCATATCGACGAGCAGTTTCTGGAGACGCCATTTTACGGATCGCGCCAGATGCGACGGCATTTGCGGCATCAGGGCATCGAGATCGGACGTGGCCGCGTGCGGCGGTTGATGCGCAAGATGGGGTTGGTGGCGATCTACCAGAAGCCCAGGACGAGTGCGCCGCATCCCGAGCACAAGATTCATCTGTACCTGCTGCGAGATCTTGCGATCAAACGGCCGGATCAGGTGTGGTGCGCCGACATCACGTATGTACCGATGAAGCGAGGCTTCCTGTATCTGGTGGCGGTCATGGACTGGCACAGCCGGGCCGTGTTGTTTTGGTGTTTGTCCAACACCCTGGACGCTGATTTTTGCGTTGCCGCCTTGGAAGAGGCCATGAACGAAACCGGGAGAACGCCGATCACACGAGGCAGCGCGCAAGGAAGAGGCACCGTCTTTTCCTCAAAGTCAGTTCCGGAAATCGGGCCGCGCTCACATTGGGGCTCGTACCCTGGAAGAACATATTTGCAAGACATCATCCATTACGCACAAACCATTCAACTGCCAATATGCCGCAGCACGTAGGCCATTATTCGCTGCTGCCAGAAGATAATGCTTCTTCAATAGCCGTCTTCCACCTGTTTAACTTACGTTCTATGTCCCACCATTGAATGAAGGGGACATCATCGCGCAGGGATGGCGGCGTTGTAGAAGCAGGCTATTGAACGGCTATCCTGGCCCAGAGCATCCCAGGACGTAATCGAGCTAATGATCCCGACATTGGCTGCGAATGACTTCACAATTGCTGATGCAGTTGGGGTGATCATAGGCCTGCCGCGGTGAAATGCCGCTGCACCCATCCAGACATTTCTGCCATTGAATGACACATGGTTCCACCGGCACCGTCGGCGTCAGGGGGACCATCATGGGCGACGCGCTTCCTTGGACAACGCCCCCGTACACAGCGCCTCCACCTGATCTCATCTGCTCGATATAATAGACATTACCCCAAGGGTCGCGGGAATAAAGCCGCTGGCTTTCATCGATGAAATAGGGGCGTTCGTCTCCTTCGACATAGTAGTACAGTCCTCCGCCCGGAGGAGTCACGGCGCTCACGATGCGATGCTGCGCACCCGTGGCGTCCACATAGTAGAGCTGCCCAGTCGGTGTACGCACGAAATTTCCGGTGGCGCCGGACGCTGGAGGAGGTGCTGCGGGATAGACGTACACCAGGGTAGGCGGCTGGGCATGGGCGCAATCAGCCACACCCACGACGAACGCCATCCCGACAAACATTAGAAATAATGGGAGGTTGATACGTCTAAAGACCATGATGTCCCTCCTTGACGGACTATGGATATTTTCGAGTATTGCATCATTTTCCGTCGGAAAGTCAATGGTTCATCGGCGGCCCGGTAAATATCCCCTCCCATGGCCTGGAATCGCAATCTCTCGCGTGACCTTGCCTCTGGCTTCTTGGTGCTATAGGGGAGCCTGGGCAAAAACGCGGTCGGTCGGGTATTTGGCAATGGCTAAAAAAGAATTATATATCATTTGGTAGAAACATTAGAGGAGGTATGCCATGAAGCGTTTATTGCGTATGCTGCTTCTGGTGATCGCCCTCCTTTTCGGGGCAAACCAAGCTTCAGCCTTGGTTATCGGAGGGCCTGGTTTCTATGTAGATGTGCCCCCGCATGTGTATATCGGACCTCCTTATCCAGGCTATTCGCCCTACGGTCCACCCTACTACGGTCCACCTTACTATGGTCCATCGTACTATGGTCCACCGTATTACGGGCCACCCTATCCTGGGCCAGGAATAACGATCGGTGTGCCGGTGAACCCGCGATACTACTACCCTCATAGAGGAAAGTATCACTATCGGCGACGATAACAACAAAACAGAAGATACTGCCAAACTATTTGCAATGCCTGTGGCAGGCTTCATATAAAACACCTAGCGGCGGGTTGTGACAAGCCGCACGACGAAAGCGATCCGGCATATTAGCCGAATCGCCTTCGTTCTTCATTGTCCATTAGAACCACAAAGAATAAATCCATGCGTCAATGTCTGACGACAGCGTGGGAAAGACACCTTTCTGTTTCGTCAGCAAGAAGGCGCTTTACGGCAGGGCCAGATATTTTGCTTGCACCCAACCCAGCACTCCCGAGTCGATGACCAATACCCTGGCCCAGTTGCCCTGGTATTCGTACACCTGAAGTGCCTGGCCGTTGTACACAACGGTACTAGCTTCGCACTTCACAGAAGGGCAGGTGCGAACATGGAGCGACTCGGCTGCCACCACCCGGACATAGCCGGCTGGCGGTGGTGGCACCAAGCCCACGGAAACTGCACAGCCGGACAGAATAACCGCCAGAAAAAGCCCCATCGCCCATCGAGTTCCCGGTCGCATGGTCATGATTCCCTCCCTTTTTGGAAATCTTCAATCAGACGTTTGAACTTGATGTTAACTGATCTAGCCTTTCCATGAGATGCTCAACAACCTTGTTAAATCGGACAGTGCGTTAACAGTGCTGGATAGTTCCGTGATTCGCATTGGCCGAATGCCTGGCTTGTTCCAGAAATAAGCCGTACCCTAAAAACACTCAGGCTCTTCAAGGGAGCGATTGGTACGCGCAGGGATAGCTGTTGTAGTTCTCTACACTGGCATAACGACTTCCTGGGCCAGGGTATGCCGTGCATATGTTCGCGCAATTCTTCCAAATGACATTGCATCTTTGGGCGTTGCTTTCTTAAAGGACGAACGCAGCCGGCCGGTTCGCCGATCAGGTGATGTTCAGCTGACTCTTTCCGTCGGCAATTGCACGAAAAAGTTATCGGCCAGCAGCCGAGCGCTTTGCAGCCATTCCTGCGCAGGGCCGTTTCCCTGATCCGCCAGTTCCTTGAAAGAGGGCCAGTGGGCGTTTAGGATGGTAAAGCAGATGTTTTGGGCGATCCAGTTGTTGACCTCGAAGGGAAGTTTGCCCACCAACGCCATGGCCTTGTTCAAACGCTCGATGCGGGAGACATCCTCGGGCTGTTCGCTCAGTCCCTCGGCCATCTTTTTGATATTGTTTTGCAGCAGATGCCCAAGCCCGGCCACGTCCAGTGGTGCTCCGGCCAGTCGGATCTCTTCGAGCAGAGGCTGCACGGTCTGAAACTCGAGGACATGGTTCTCAAACGCCATGCGGATTTTGGAGTTGAGGCTCAGTTCGGCGGCGATGGCCAACGCCTGAGGCCGTGGCGTGCCGGAACCGTTGAGGAAGCGAATCAGTGGAGCATGATGTTCGTAGAGCATGCCGAAGGCGGCTTCGGCTTCGGCCAGGGTCGGGGTCATGATCAGGTTGAGGACTTTGCGCCGCTCATCGGAAAAAAGTGAAGTCAGCGAATAGGTGGACGGCAAGAAGTGTTCGCCCAACACCAGAATCGTTTTCGGAAAATCGGCTTTGGAAAATGCTTCTGAAAGGTCGTTGATCAGGGATTCGTAGCGTTTCGAGCCTTGATATTCGCCGATACCGCACGTGATGTTGTGATCCCCCAGATGCAGGACGCCAAAACAAAAGGTGCTGAACATGTGGGTGATGTCTGAAAAGACCATCAGCCTTCCGATCACGAGCTTGGTGTTCCCGGCCCGAAAAATTCTGTAGTCTTCAGTAACGACCGAGTAGCAATAGACTTGGCTGTGTTCGGCTATTTCCCCAAACAGAGAACTTATGGCGAAGTGGGCTCCCACATGCACCAAATCGAGCATGGCCGGACGCACGAAACGCTCGAAGATGACCCGTCCGTCCTGGTGTTCGGCAATGTTGCTTTTGGCCTGCCCCAGACGTTCGAGAAACTCCGACTCGCAGCAGCCGATGAACAGCTGATCCGCGAGCTGTAAAACCCGGCCGGCATATTGGATGACTTGCACCGTCTCGATGCCCGAGAGCTCGTCGAAGAACCAGCCACAGCTGGTGTACATGAGCATGGCGTGGCGTTGCAGTTCCATGAGACTAAGGACAATGATCTCTTCTTCGTGCCTGAGTGGGCGGATCGAATGGTGGCTCAGGAACTCGGCCAGCCGTTCAGGCGAGCGCTCCGTCACCACGTCGATATAGGCATTTCTGGCCTCCCATGGATCGGACAGATACCGGACTGCTGTCGGCTCGAAGACCGCGTTGATGGCGTCCCGCAACCAATCCAGGGCCTCGCGCAGGGGAGCGCGCCAAGCTTGGTTCCAGTGTGGGTGCGATCCACTGTTGCAACCGCAATCGGATTGCCAGCGCTCAATCCCGTGGATGCAGCTCCAGGAACTGTTCTCGTAGATCATCACCTCGTGAATCGGCGGATGTTCCTCGAGGTACTGGCCATAATTGGTCAAGCGGGCCAGGCCGTTGGATTCCAGGTACTCAATGGCGCGGGTGAGCGCCATCTCGCCGCCGCGATGGTGATGGCCGTAGCTTTCGCCGTCCGTGGCGATATTGACCAGATGGGGACCAGTTGGACCGGCGCTGTCATCGGGAAATCCGCTCAGAAGCCTTTGGGCGAAGTCCTCGCCGTTGTTGAGCAGACCTTCGAAGGCAACAGCCTGGGAAATGGGGCCATCATAGAAAAACACATTCATAAATCGTCCCGAGGGGAGCGTTATCCGGTAGGCTAGGCCCGGATTGATCCTGCCATCGCTCACATCCATCCACTCTTCCGATGCATAAGGCCGGACCCTGGACGCCTGCCGCGGGGCGAGGATGGTGAAGGTGATGCCCGCATCGGCCATGATGTCCAGGGTTTCGAGGTCTACGGCCGTCTCCGGGAGCCACATCCCTTCCGGAGCGCGGCCGAAGCGGTACTGGAAATCCCGGATGCCCCAAACAATTTGTGTGCGTTTGTCGCGACGGTTGGCCAGTGGCAGGATCATATGATTATAGGGTTGGGCCAGAGCGGAGCCATGGCCCGCGAACTTCTCCTGGCTGAGCCGGTCGGCCTCCACGATGGCCCTGTAGGTTTCGGGTGCGAATTGGCGCATCCACAGCAAGACGGTCGGGCCGAAGTTGAAGCTGATGTTGGCGTAGTTGTTCACCAACTGCGCGATCCGCCCCTGGGTGTCGAGGAGGCGCGACTGGGCGTTGGTCGCGTAGCATTCGACCGCGATGCGCTCGTTCCAATCATGGAAGGGGTAGGCGGAGTCCTGAATCTCGATGGCTTCCAGCCAGGGATTTTCCCTGGGGGGCTGGTAGAAATGCCCGTGGATACAGACGTAGCGCTCCATCGCGTTGACTCCTCTTTGTTGCGCGCACACTGTTCCCCGTGGGGCGCAATCCTTTAGGGAATGGGCATGCCGTCCGGGCCCCTGGGCATGCAGGACAGGACAGCCGGTCAGGCTGGAGCCGTCGGCTCCGCAATCCGGGAAACCAGGAGCGCAAATGGAAGATCACGGAAAATCTCAGTGAGATAGAGAGCGCTCTCGGCAGGCAGCTCCCGGCCGGTGAACACGTCGGTGAATAGCCTCGGCTCCGGTGAAAGCAGGGCCGTGTCCTCCCAGAACGCCCCCAGGGGAAAATGGGCTTCCTCGCCGACAGCCTTGGCGAACAGCCTGGGGATCACGATCAGGACCATGTCCCCGCCCAGCCTCCTGGCGAAACCGAAGGCCATCTCTCGTCGCACGCCCGTAAACGCCAGCGGCCGGTAGTCCCCTTTGCGGAAGAGTTCAGCAAAGTCCTGGCGGGTTTGCAGACCTCGCCAGATCAGGAACAGCTTGATGCGGCCGTCCTCGGGATGCTCAATAAGCTGGTGCGCGAGTTTTTTGCTGTCAGCCTCGAAGGCCCCATTGATTTCCTTGAAGACCTTTTGTCGCCGGCTGTAATCCACTGGCCGGCGGTTGTCCGGGTCCACCATGGAGAAGTCCCACAACTCCGTGCCCTGGTAGAAATCCGGGACGCCGGGAGCGGCGATTTTAAGGAGGGTTTGGGACAGGGAATTGACCATGCCCACCTGGGCAACTCTTTTCAGCAATGGCTCGCACCGGCCGGGGAAGACGTTGCCCGGTCCCGGCTTGAGCAGGGCTTCGGCGAAGTCGCCGTAGGCTTGCTCGCCCTGCTCGTCGGGACTCAGCCAATTGGAGCGCTCCTTGGCTTCCCGCATGGCCTTGATCAGATAGGCGCGAAGCCGCTGCGGAAAGGAAGCCCGCTCCGTCTCGTCAAAGGGCAGGTGGGCCAGCAAGGTCTGGTAGAGAAAGTACTCCTCGTTGCGGTCCGGGGCCTGGGAGGTTTGGCCCCTTCCTCGTTTCCCTCCGGTCGCCTGGCGCAGAACCTTCAAGGTCTCGGTCCATTCCTGCGGCATCTCCGAGAGGGCGGCCAAGCGCAAACGGGCGTCCTCCCCCCGCTTGGTGTCGTGGGTGGCCGAGGCGTTCATCGTCGCGGGCCAGGACTCCATGCGTTTCTGGATGGCTGCATGCCATTTCTCGGCGGTCAGGCCGAATCGGCCGGGATCGCTGCCGACCTCATTTA
Source organism: Desulfovibrio sp. TomC (assembly GCF_000801335.2). NCBI lineage: Bacteria > Pseudomonadati > Thermodesulfobacteriota > Desulfovibrionia > Desulfovibrionales > Desulfovibrionaceae > Desulfovibrio > Desulfovibrio sp. TomC. The sequence goes on along the minus strand of NZ_JSEH01000029.1, from coordinate 48,075 downwards.
AACAGAGCAGCCGGTTCATGACGTAGAAGGTGGAGTCCTCCATGGCCTTGGCCATGAGTGGGGCGGTCACCTGCTGAAAGCGCATGGCAAAATTGGTCCATTCCCGCTTGCCCGCGGCCACGAGTGTTTCGCCGAATTCCAGCAAGAGGAAGCGCTCCAGGAAGTCCAGTTCGAAATCCAGGTCCGGGTTGGCCCGGCGGGTCTGGCGGATCGCGGCCCGGATGTAGGACAGGTCGAGCGGCCGGAAGGCCTCGTGGCTGAGGTAGGTCCTGTAGATGGGGAATTGGACGAGAAGACCGGCGATGGCCTGCTTGAGCGCCGCCATGGTGATGTCGATGCCTTGCCGGTCCATACTGGAAAGCGTTTTGACCAGCCGGGCCAGATTGTCCACGTCCCCGGCCATGTGCCGCTTGATGATGTTCTTTTTCTTCTCAGCCAGGATCGCATCCAGGGACTGTCGTATTCCGGCGTACCCGGCGTAGGCCTTCTGGAAGGCCGTTTCCTGGTCGGCATGGACGAACAGGTTGCAGGCCAGAGCCATGAAATCGTAGCCCGTGGTTCCCTGGACCGGCCAAAAAGCCGGCAGCGATTCATGGCGCATGAGGATTTTTTCCACCACGATATAGGCGTCTGGAGCTTGCCCCCGCAGTCGCTGCAGGTAGAGCGAGGGATCATAGAGGCCGTCGATGTGGTCCACCCGCAGGCCGGAGAAAGTCTGATCGTGAAGGTATTGCAAGATGAGCTTGTGGGTGTGGCTGAAAACCTTTTCATCCTCGATGCGCAAGGAGATGAGGTTGTTGATGCTGAAAAAACGCCGGTAGTTGATCTCCTCTCCAGCCACTTTCCAGAAGGAAAGCCGGTAGAACTGTTCGGAGAGCAGATCGTCGAGCAGGGCGAAGCGATCGCCTTCCCCGTCGTTGCCCTGGCCGTTGAATATTCTGACGTTGGCGTCGATGAACTGATGCAGCGATGGGCTCGACTGATACATCTCAAAGAGAAGGCGCTTGATAAAAAAAATCTGGGTATAATACTCGGACTCCCGTTTTTCTCCGGTCACGGCTTTTATGTTGTACAAGATGCCAAGAATTTTTATATAATCAATGTTCTCCAGGCCAATGCTGTCCCGCAGGGATCTCAGGTTGTAGGTGAGTATCTTTCCGTAGGAATCGATGCGCAAGGGAAACTTGATATCATAATAGTGGACGCTGAAACCGTCCTCGCCAAAGCGTATCTGTATCTCGCCATTTTCCAGGGCTTGGCTGTAGTAGACGCCCAAAAAGGGGGCCAGCATCCGCCCAGCCATGCTTTTGTAGGGGTGGTTCCATTCGATATCGAAGAAATGATAATACCGTGAAGATTCCCCGTTTTCCAGAAGGTCCACCAGCATGTCATTGTCGCCGGATACGGCCATGTGGTTGGGCACGATGTCCTGGATCCAGCCCAGTCCCTGCTGCTTGCATTCGGCCATGAGCTGTTCGAACGCTTCAGGCGTGCCCAGTTCGGGATTCAGTTTTTGATGATCGCAGACGTCGTAGCCGTGGGTGGAGCCCGCCCGGGCCTTGAAGATGGGGGAGGCGTAGATGTGGGTAATGCCGAGCGCCGCCAGATAGGGCACGATCCGCCGGCACTGCTCGAAACCGAATTCCGGGCGCAGTTGGAGTCGGTAAGTGGCCAGGGGGGCGACGATCATGGGCGAAACTCCTTGCGGACATAGGCAGCCATGGACCAGGGGGGGAGAAGTGCCTCGCCCAAAAGGACCTGCGGCATGGTCGCGCCCGGCCCGCCCCAACGCACCTCTGACGAGTCGAGCAGCCGATGCCAGATACCGGCCGGGGCCTCCCGGCCGACCGCGCCGGTTGGATCGGACCCGGCCGGTTGGGCGTGGGCGGACGCCCTGCCGGGACATACCTCCAGGCCCAACCGGTCGGTCGCCACGCGCAGGGGCGCTGCGGACAAGTTAAACAGGCAGACCAGAAGCAGCGCGCCGTAGGTTCCTTCGAGAACGAGCAGGCCTTGCTCATCGGCCCAAAGCGCTCGGGGATGTCCGTTTCCGGCCTGGGTCAGGCCCAGGCGCTTGCGCTGGCGGATCAGTTCCTCATACCAGTCGCGCAGCAGCCCATGCTGGCCGGTGGTCCGTTTTTCCCAATGCAGCTTCGAATGCTGAAAGGTCCGCTCGTCCTGCGGATCGGGCGGTGGGAGCCGGCCATCACCCAGTCCGGCGAACTCCTCCAGCCGTCCTGTCCGCACAGCCTGGATCAAGTCGGGATCGTGATGGCTGATGAAATAAAGGAACGGGTGGTCCTCCCCGTATTCTTCGCCCATAAAGAGCAGAGGGAGAAACGGGCCAAGCAGCAGCAAGCCGGCTGCGGCCTTGTTGGCTTCGAATCCGACCAGGGTGGCCAGGCGTTCCCCGTGGGCTCGGTTGCCGGTCTGGTCGTGATTCTGCAAAAATACCGTCAAGGCGCAGGCAGGCAGGCGAGCCGAATCCGCGCCATGCCCACGGCGATGGTAGGCGGAGTACTGGCCCGAGTAGGCAAATCCCTGGGTCGCGGCCGCAGCGAGGTGCTTCATGCGTCCGTAATCCGCGTAGTAGCCGTGCCGTTCGCCGGTGAGCCAAGCGTGCGCACCGTGATGGAAATCCTCATTGTAGATGCCCGACAGGCCAAGCCCACCACGGCCCGGCGGCAGGACCAACCTGGGGTCGTTCAAATTGCTTTCGGCGAACAAATAGGGCCGGTGGCCATGACGGGCGGCGTAGCGCCTGGCCAGTTCGGCTAATTCCCCTAGAAAGGGCCGGGGACTCTGGTCGAAAATGGCGTGCGTGGCGTCCAGCCTGAAGCCGTCCACATGATAGTGGTCGAGCCAATGCAGGACAGAATGGAAAAAGAAGTGGCGGACATGGTCGCTGTCCGGGCCGTCGTAGTTGAGGGCATCGCCCCAAGGTGTCTTGTGGCTGGTGGTAAAGTAGGGGCCGAAGTCACGCAGGTAGTTTCCTTCCGGTCCGAGGTGGTTGTAGACCACGTCCAGGACCACAGCCAGTCCCCTGGCGTGGCAGGCATCCACGAAGAGCTTAAGTCCTTCGGGACCACCGTAAGCGTGGTGCACGGAGAATGGATACACGCTGTCGTATCCCCAGTTGCGCCTACCCGGGAATTGCCCCACGGGCATGACCTGCACGGCGGTCACGCCCAGGGCGGCCACATCGTCCAGGCGCTGCCCGGCCGCGGACAACGTGCCCTCTGGGGTGAAAACGCCCACATGCATCTCGTACAGGATCAGTTCAGACAGGGCCGGGGGCGTGAAGCCGGCGTCCCGCCACTGGTGGGAGCCGTGGTCCACCAGGGCTGACGGGCCGTGGACGCCATGGGGCTGATGTGGGGAAGCCGGATCGGGCCGGCTGCGCTCCCCATCGAGACGGAAACGGTAGAGATCCCCCAGGGCCAGCCCGTTGTCCTCAGCGAGCCAGTAACCGTCCCCTAATCGGGCCATGGCCAGACGCCCAGTCACAGTCCAGGGCGTTTCCCAGCCGGCTTCCCCGCCTGGGTCCAAGCGGGACCGTTCCTTCCCAGTCAAAGGCGCGATGCGCTCCAGTTCGACCGTATCGGCCCGCGGGGCCCACAGGCAAAACCGGTAGGTATCGGGGCCGATTTTTCGATGGCCGACCTCCGGCAGGGGTCGCGGCCCCGGGATGAGTGTGTCGATTCCCATGCGGTCCCATACTCCGTGCGCACAGGTCTGCCGTCCGGCCGGATCATTGTGACGCGAGGCAGGAGTACACAAGATAAGGATAGACATTTTTTCTCATATAAGGTCAAGGTCTATTGAAGGAGATTCTCTCATTTGAGCTAATCCGGAGAACAGGGAGGCCGGCATGCTGCCAATCGATCCGCAATGGTACCAGAAGACCATCATCTATGAACTGCATGTACGTTCTTTCGCGGACAGCGACGGCGACGGCATTGGCGATTTCAAGGGATTGATCGGCAAACTGGATTATCTGGAGCGCCTGGGTATCGAGGCGATCTGTACGACCGCGCGGACATGGCCAGCGTCCAGTTGAACGCCGTGTGCTGTCAACTTCAAGGACGTGTACAGGGGTGACCTGTCTGAGACTTTTCAGACCAGCTCACTCCAAGACTTTCAAAAAGTGTGAGGCGAAGACCAGGAGTTACACTATCCTCAAGGTCCTTATGTCCGAGAACTTCCCGCCAACCGATCCGCCAGCCGCCCCGCCCGCAAATGGGCATACCGGGCCAACATCTGCATGGATTTGTGGCCCGTGATTCCCTTGATCTCCATCACATCCAGGTCGGTTTCCTCGAACAGTCGGCTTGTCGCCTCATGCCGGAGGTCTTGAAAATGAAGATCCTCTAGCCCCGCCCTTCGCGCCGCCCGCGCCATCAATTTTGAAGCCCGATCCGGGTCACGCAACAAGGGGAACACGCGGCCCGAAATCGCCCGAGGCAACGAAGCCAGCACTGTCAGTGCATCCGGCGAAAGCGGCACTGTTCGCGATTCGCCGTTTTTTGTTTTTGGAAGAAAAACGGTTCGCCGCTGAAGGTTGACGTTCTCCCAGGTCAGGGCAGCTATTTCGCCGCGACGCATGGCCGTCGCCAGAGCAAACTGAATGATAAGCGAAAACTCGGAATCACATTCCGCGAGCAATCGCTTTTCCTCATCATCATTGAGGCGCCGAACACGCCCTACTGGCAGACTGGGCTTGTCCACGAGCTTGACGGGATTGTCGAGAGCGACCATCCCCCAGTTTCGGCGGCAAATCTCGTATACTTTTGAAATCGTGTTCAAGTCGTGAATAACCGTTTGCGACCCCACCCCTTCGCCCTGCCGCTCCCGGATGAAATCGGCAATATCCTTACCCCGGATCGCAGCCAGCGGCCGAGCCGCAAAGGGTCTGGCCGCAATCGCCTCAGCCCGTTTTTGGACCCTGTAAGATGTCGCCAGCTCAGGCACCCGTTCTTGGACGTATCGGGTGATCGCTTCGGCCAGGGTCACCTTTTCGGCTTCTCGGGCGGCAGGCAGATACGCGGCCGAGCCACGATCAATATCCGACTCTACACCCTTCGCCCACCGCTCAGCGTCCGCCAAAACGTCGAAGGTCCGGCACACGACGGGGTGCCCTTTTTTCTGAATGCGCACGTTCCAAGATGAACCGCGCTTGCGGAAGGTAGCCATTTGCGCCCCCCTTATCTCGTGATTGGACACTCTTAGACACTACTCACTAGACCAGAATCAGACCAAAGCGCAAGCTAGACCACAAAAAAAGGGCTTAGATTGTATCTAAGCCCTTGAAATTGCTGGTGCGCCCGACAGGATTCGAACCTGTGGCCGTCTGCTTAGAAGGCAGATGCTCTATCCAACTGAGCTACGGGCGCACGGGCACGAAACCTAAACAAGCCGGCCTCTGCGGTCAAGGCCGCCCTTGACGAAACTATGCGGCCGGCTCAAACTGCCAGTTCCGGTATTATTGCCCGCCACAAGGAGAGAGGCATGAAGCTGCGCGTGCTCGGATGTTCCGGCTCGGATCTGCCGGGCCACAATCTCACCTCATTTTGTGTCAACGACACCATCCTCCTTGACGCCGGCTCCGTCACCTCCTCGCTCGACTTGGCCGCCCAGGCCAGACTCGAGCATATTTTCGTCACCCACAGCCATCTCGACCACATCAAGGATATCTTGTTTCTGGCCGACAACCTTATCGAGTTTTTTACCGCCGGCAGCCGGCCGCCAGTCCAAATCCACGGCCTGCCCGAGGTTCTCGACGCCATTGCCACGCATCTGTTAAACGACACCATATGGCCCGATTTCACCGTCATCCCGGCGGAATCGCCGGTCCTGACCTACGCGCCCATGGTCCCGGGCGTCCCGGTCGCCATCGGCGACCTGACCGTGGCCGCCTATCCCGTCAATCATGCCAAAGCCGCTTCCGGTTATGTCCTGTGGCAGGATGGCGGGGCCAAAAACCTTGCCTACACCGGCGACACCGGCCCCTGCGACAGCTTCTGGCGGGCCATGGACGCTCTCCCCTTCGCCCTGACCCACCTCATTACCGAAGCCTCCTTTCCTTCGGCCATGGACGGGCTGGCCGCCGCGTCCAAGCATCTCACGCCGCGCCTGCTGCGCCTGGAACTCGACAAACTGCGCGCCCGGCCCGACATCTTTATCTATCATATGAAGGCCCCCTTCGCCGTTGCCATCGAACGCGAATTGGGCCAGGAACTGGCCGGCTATACCTACCGGCTGCTCAGGGAACATGACGTCATCACCATCTGAATTTCCGGATTTTGCCGCCTTCTCGGCCTACCTCGACAATCTGGGCCTGTTTCACATGGATCTGGGTCCCGGGCGGATGCACTCTGCCCTGGCCAGGCTTCACCTTGTCAGCCTGCCCCATCTGGCTGTGCAGACCGTCGGCACCAACGGCAAAGGCTCCACCTCGGCCCTGCTCGCCGCCTTGCTGGCCGCCCACGGCCTGCCCACGGGCCTGTACCTCTCGCCCCACTTTGTCAGCGTACGCGAGCGCATTCTCTTTGGCGGCCGGCAACTCCCGGAGCCGGTCTGGACCGACGCCGCCAACGCCGTCCTGGCTGCCGCCGCCCCAGGCGGCGAAGCCGGCCGGCTGACCTATTTCGAGCTGCTCACCGCCATGGCCGCCTGGCTGTTCACCGACCAAGGGGCTGAGGCCGTCGTCTATGAAGCCGGCCTCGGCGGGGCCGGCGACGCCACCACGGCCCTTCCCCGCGACCTCGTGCTCTTTGCGCCCATCGGCCTGGACCATGCCGCCGTTATCGGACCAACGCTGGCCGACATCGCCCGGGACAAGGCCGGGGCCATGACGCCCGGCGGCCTGGCCGTGACCGGTCCCCAGCCGCCCGAGGCCCTGGCCGAACTGCGACGCCAGGCCGAGGCTGTCGGCGCGCGTCTCTATGACGTGTCCGAATTGGCCGTGTACGACTCCAGAACCAAGAGAGCCGTGCTCAAGGCCCCGCATCGCCTGGACATTCCCGAGGCCAGACTGCGGCTGGCCGGGCCGCATCAGGCCCAAAACGCCGCCTTGGCCCTGGCCGGATTCGCACTGTGCGCCGGCATGCTCGGCATCATCCCCGATCCTGACGCCGTGCGCCGCGCCCTGGCCGAGACCTTCCTGCCCGGCCGGCTGCATCTGTTGCGCCTGCCGGAAATGGGCCCGGACCTGCTCCTGGACTGCGCCCACAACCTGCCGGCCCTGACCGCCCTGGAAACGGCCCTGTCCAGCCTACGACTTGCTCCGTCGGCCCTTATCTTCACCTGCCTTGGCGACAAGGATCTGGAGGCCATGGCCCCGGTGGCCGCCCGGCTCACCGCCGGCCCCATCTTCGTGCCCGAATTGCCGGGCATATCCCGGGCCAGACCGGCAGCTGAAGTGGCCGCCCGGCTCGGTCCCCGGGCCGTTGTCGTGGCCGGACCCGAAGCCGCCTTGGAGAGCGTGCGCGCCCTGGACGGAACTGTTTTGGCCTGCGGTTCCATGTACTTGCTGGCTGCCCTTTTCCCGGCCGGGCAAAATTGATCTCACCGGCGTTTCCGGGTATGCTCCATGGCTTGACGCGACTGTGACGCCAACGCCCAACCCTTCGGAATCGCCGTGCAAAATTTTTTCCGCCTGCTCCCGCCCGTGGACGCCGTCCTGGCCGCCCTGGACACAGACCCGTCCCTGGCCGCCCTGCCCCGGGCCATGCTGCGCGATGCGGTCACCAGTTTCCTCGACGGACTGCGCGAGGACATCCGGGCCGGCCGCCTGACCGATCCGGTCCAGCTCGACCACGCCCTGCTCTTTGCCCAATGCGCCCGCTCGGCGGCTGCGGCCACCCGGCCCCATTTCCGCCGGGTCATAAACGCCACCGGCGTGGTTGTGCACACCAACCTCGGCCGTTCGCTTTTGGCCCCCGAGGCCGCAACCGCCGCCGCCGAAGCCTGCCTGCACTATTCCAACCTGGAATTTGATCTGACGACCGGCGAACGCGGCAGCCGCTACAGCCATGTGCTTGACATCCTGCGCACGCTGACCGGAGCCGAAGACGCGCTGGTGGTCAACAACAACGCCGCCGCCGTGCTCATCACCCTGGAAACCCTGGCCAAGGGCCGGGAAGTCGTCGTCTCCCGGGGGCAGCTTGTGGAAATCGGCGGCTCGTTTCGCATCCCCGAAATCATGGCCAAGTCCGGGGCGATCCTGCGCGAGGTCGGGGCCACCAACCGCACCCATCCCCGCGACTACGAAAACGCCGTCACCCCGGAGACGGCCGCCCTGTTAAAGGTCCACACCTCCAACTACCGCATCGTGGGCTTTACCAAGGAAGTCTCCCTGGCCGAACTCGTGCCCCTGGGCCGACGCCACAATCTGCCGGTCATCGAGGACCTCGGCAGCGGCAACCTGACCGATTTTACCAGCTATGGCCTGCCCGGCGAACCGACCGTGCAGCAGGCCGTGGCCGATGGGGCCGACGTCGTGACTTTTAGCGGCGACAAGGTCCTCGGCGGCCCCCAGGCCGGCATCATCGTCGGCCGGGCCAAATATATCGCGGCCATCCGCAAGAATCCGCTCAACCGGGCCATTCGCATCGACAAGATGACGCTGGCCGCCCTGGAGGCCACCCTTCGCCTCTACCGCGACCCCGAGCGCGCCCGGACCGTCATCCCCACCGTGGCCATGATCACCGCCGCCCCGCAGGCCCTGGCCAAAAAGGCCCGCAAGCTGGCAAGCCTCCTTAAAAAATCCCTGGCCGGCCGCTACACAGTCGGGACCATCCCGGGCGCGTCCCGGGTGGGCGGCGGGGCCTTTCCCGAGCGCGATCTGCCAACCACGCTGGTCGCCCTCTCGCCGCTTGCCGGCGCGCCGTCCCCCGACGCTTTGCGGGCGCGGCTGCTCACGACCGATCCGCCGCTGGTGGCCCGCACCCAGGACGACGCCCTGCTCCTGGACCCGCGCACCCTGGCCGACGATGAGCTGAAACTCGTCAGCACAGTGCTCGGACAGGCGCTCGGCGAGTGAGCAGAAAAAACAGGGAAAAAGAGCGGGGCGCTGCCCCGCACCCCGCCGGGGGGATCATCCCCCCGGACCCCTCGACGGGAAGAAAGGATAGTGAGGATGGGGTTCCCACAGGGGAGCACAGCAATTACAATAAGGCCTTGGTTCAAAGCATTTGAAGGAGCAATGAGCATCATGACCGACACCGAAGAAATCACCCCGGCCGCCCCGGGCCTGACCATTGACGCCAAAAGCTGCTGGGAAACCTATGCCACGCCCGAAGAGCGCGAGGCCATGAAAACCCTGGCCGACACCTACATCGCCTTTCTTTCGGCCTGCAAAACCGAACGCGAGACGGTCCAGTACGTCCAAGGCGTCCTGTCCGGAGCCGGGTTCGCCGAAAGCCTGGACGGCAATTTTGCCGGCGACGCCGTGTACCGCGTCATGAAGGGCAAGACCATGTTCGTGGCCCGCAAGGGCAAAAAGCCGCTCAGTGAAGGCTTCCGGCTGCTCGGCGCCCATTGCGACACCCCGCGCATCGACCTCAAGCAGCGTCCGCTCTATCAGGACTGCGGCGTCGCCCAGTTAAAGACCCACTACTACGGCGGCATCCGCAAGCACCAATGGCTGGCCAGGGCCTTGGCCCTGCACGGCGTGGTGGCCAAAAAGGACGGCACGGTCATCCCGGTCACCATCGGCGAGGACCCGGCCGATCCGGTCTTCACCATCCCGGACCTGCTCCCCCATCTGGCCTACCGGCAGGTGGAAAAAAAGCTGTCCGAAGCCTTTGAAGCCGAAAAGCTCAATATCATCATCGGCCACTCCCCGGCCGAGAAGCCGGCCGAAACGCCTGAGACCGCCGAGGCCAAACCGGCCGCAAACGGCAATGGCAACGACCTGATCAAGGCCAAGGTGCTCACCCTGTTAAACGAACGCTACGGCATTGAAGAGGCCGACCTCTACAGCGCCGAACTGCAAGCCGTGCCGGCCGGGCCGGCCAGGCTCGTCGGTCTCGACGGCGCGCTGATCGGCGGCTACGGCCAGGACGACCGGGTGTGCGTCTATGCCGGACTCTCCGCCCTGCTCGACGCCGGCCAGCCCGAGCACACCCAGATCGTGCTTTTCTGGGACAAGGAAGAGATCGGCTCCGAGGGTTCCACCGGGGCCAAGTCGCGCTTTTTCGAATATTGCCTGGAAGACCTCATCGAGGCCTGGGAGCCTACGGCGCGCAAAAGCCGGGTGCTGGCTGCGGGCAAGGCGGTTTCCGCCGACGTGCATGCCGCCATGGACCCGGATTACCAGGATCTGCACGAGAAGCTCAATTCGGCCCTGCTCGGCAGTGGCCCATGCTTTTGCAAATTCACCGGCCATCGCGGCAAGGTCGGGGCCAACGACGCCCATCCCGAATACGTGGCCTGGTTGCGAAGCCTCCTCGACGGGGCCGGCATCCCCTGGCAGATGGCCGAGCTTGGCCGGGTGGACCTTGGCGGCGGCGGCACGGTGGCCAAGTTCCTGGCGGTCTACGGCATGGACATCATTGATTTCGGCCCGGCCGTGCTCAGTATGCACAGCCCCTTCGAGATCACCAGTGTCGCCGATCTCTACGCCACCAAACTGGCCTACCAGGCTTTCCTCTCCAGCTAACCTTTCTCCCTTTCAGGGGGTCCGGGGGGATGATCCCCCCCGGCCGCCGGAGGCCTCTTCCTCTTTTCTTCACCCCTTCAAGGAACCGCACATGCCAGTTATCATGGGGACAGCCGGGCACATCGACCATGGCAAGACGACGCTCATAAAGGCCCTGACCGGCATCGACTGCGACCGGCTGGCCGAGGAGAAAAAGCGCGGCATCACCATCGAGCTGGGCTTTGCCTTCATGGATCTGCCCGGCGGCACGCGCCTTGGCGTCATCGACGTGCCGGGGCATGAGCGGTTTGTCAAAAACATGGTGGCCGGCGCGGCCGGCATTGATTTCGTGACGCTTGTCATTGCCGCCGACGAAGGCGTCATGCCCCAGACCCGCGAGCATTTGGACATCTGCACGCTCCTTGGCGTCGAGACCGGGGTGGTGGCGCTGACCAAATGCGACATGGTGGACGAGGACTGGTTGGCCATGGTCACCGAAGACGTGCGCGGCGTGCTGGCCGGCACGTTTCTGGCCGACGCCCCCATCTTTCCGGTCTCCTCCCACACCGGGGCGGGCCTGCCGGAGCTTCGCGTCGCCCTGTCCGAACTGGCCGACACCTTTGCCCCCAAGCGCCGCTCCGATCTGGCCCGGCTGCCCATCGACCGGGTGTTCACCCTTCGCGGCCACGGCACGGTGGTCACGGGTACGCTCATTGCCGGCTCGTTTGCCGTGGGCGACGACGTGCGCCTTTTCCCCACCGACAAACGCTCGAAAATCCGCAGCCTGCAATCCCACGGCGAAACCGTGGAGGTCTCGCCGGCCGGGCGGCGCACCGCCGTCAATCTGGCCGGGCTTGAGGTCGAGGACATCGAGCGCGGCGAGGTGCTGGCCCTGCCCGGGACGTTGTTTCCGGACACGGTCTGGGAGGTGGAACTCCTGTGTCTGGCCTCGGCCCCGCGCGGCATCAAACATCGCACCGAAGTGCATCTGCACCACGGCACCCGGGAAATCCTGGCCCGGGTGCATCTCCTTGACCGCGACAAGCTCGAACCAGGCGAAACGGCCGTGTGCCAGCTGCGCTTCCCCGAACCCATGGCCGGCGTCCACGGCGACCGGGTGGTCATCCGCTCCGGCGCGCCGCTGCGCACCATGGCCGGCGGCCGGGTGCTCACGCCCATGGCCCGCAAGCTCAAGCGCCACACCGAGGAAACAAGCGCCCTTTTGGCCGAGCTGGCCGCGACCACCGGAACCGCCCTGGTCGCCCTGCAACTGCGCCGGGCCGGGACCGAAGGTCTGGGCTTTGCCCGGCTCATGACGCTCACCGACCTTGAATCCAAGGCCCTGGACAAGGCGCTCGCCAGCCTATGCGACAAGGGCGGCGCGGCGCTCACCGACCGCGAGGGCAAGGAAGGCCGCCACTACGTCCACGGCGACACCGTGGCCGCACTCGCCACATCCCTGGCCGAATTCATGGCCGCCTACCACAAGCGCGAACCCCTCAAACTCGGCGTCTCCCGCAGCGAACTGGCCTCCACCTGGGGCAAGGCCCTCTCGCCCAAGCTTTTCCATCTCATGGTCGAACGGCTCCTGCGCGCCGGCAAACTGGCCACCGAAGGCGACGTCATCCGCCTGCCCGACCACAAGGTGTCGCTGGCCTCCGATCAAGCCAAGCTGCGCGGCATTCTCCTTGCCGCCTACCAGAAAGGCGGCCTGACCCCGCCCAACATCAAAGACATCCTCGAACCCCTGGACCTGACCTTCAAGGAAGCCCAACCGGTCTACAAGGTGCTGCAAGACGAAGGGCTCATTATCAAGGCCCAGGAAAACATGTACTTCTGCGCTGCGGCCATCAAAGCCCTTATCGAGAAGGTGCAAGCCTACTACGCCGCCGGAGCCACCGACATGGGACCGGCGGAATTCCGCGAACTGACCGGCCTGTCGCGCAAGTTCCTGATCGCCCTGCTCGAATACCTGGACAAGGACAAGATCACCGTGCGCGTCGGCGACAAGCGCCAGTTGCGCAAGCGGTAGCGAGCGGGGGGGAGAAGAGAGGAGAAGGCAGAAGAGTGCCTCCGGCGGCCAAAGGGCAGTGCCCTTTGGAATCCCACCTGGGGTTAGTTTGCTTTGACGGCGCGCGTTGCCAAGTCGGTGAGCGGAAGTGAAGCTGGAAAAGATGGGAAGATGCCGGTGGCCGGGGGGACACCCCCAGACCCCCTGCAATGGGAGAAGTTGTACGGGGTTGCCCCCAGGAGGGAGTCCAAAGGGGTCACCCCTTTGGCCGCCGGAGGCACTCTTCCAACGGCAAAAGCGGCGAACGACGCAAGCCGTCCGCCGCCGGAAAAGCGACCGAAGGGGCGGGTGCTACCAGTCCTGGTCTTTGGGTTTGGCAGCCTGCTGGGCCTTGAGAACAAGCAGGGCGATAAACACAGAAGCGAGCCCGAACAGCACCATAAGACCGGCGAAATCAAATTTCACGGCGAACCTCCCCAGGAATGTATTTCGTGAAAAAAATCTTTAACCATAAATGAAGCACATGTCCAGATATGCCCGCCCCCTTTGCGTCTGTCTGCTGCTCGCCAGTCTGGCTGTTCCGGCACGCGTCCCGGCCGCCGTCATCCAGGTCGATGTCGACTCCTACCGGCTCAACGGCGGTCCGCCGGTCACTGCGGCCTGGGAAATCGCCGAACGCCTCTCCGTAGCCAAGGACGTGGCCATTGTGGTCATGGACCAAAAGGCCACCAAGGCGACGGTGCAAACCCTCATGAAAAATCTCGAAACCCTTAACGTGCCGACCCTTTTCACGAAAAAGGGCGATTACGAAATCCTGCTCAAACGCGGCGTCATAAAGCCCGCCCCTGCGCCTTGACAGCCCGCACGCCCCCCGGTACGTCCCCGCCATCGACCTGGGCGCCCTTCGGGGCTTAATAGGGAATCCCGTTCAAATCGGGAGCGGTCCCGCCGCCGTCAGTCCCCCGCACAGTCGGCCTCCTCGCGCGCCACTGGGATTCCTTCCCGGGAAGGCCGGGGCCGATGGGACAAGCCGGAAGACCTGCCCGGGTCCTGGCGCGTCCCGTCGGCAACGAGGGCTTTTGCCGGCCGGTCTTCGGGAACGAGCTGCTTGTCCGCGCTCGCTCCCCTTCCTTAAGAGCCCTCCATTGTTATGGAGGTAACCCCATGATTCGCCTGCTGCGGATTATCCTGTCCCTGTCCCTTGTCCTGGCTCTGGCTGTGCCGGCTGTTGCCGGTCATGACGCCAAAAAAGAACCCAAGCGGGCCATTGTCGTGGCCGCCTTCGGCACCACCGTGTCGGAAGCCGCCCCGGCCATCACCAAGATGGTGGAGCGCGTGAAGGCCGCCTATCCCGGCGTGCCCGTCACCCTGTGCTATACCGCCGCCATGATCCGGGCCAAGCTGGCCAGGGAGGGCAAAAATGTTCCCTCCCCGGCCGAGGCCTTGGCCGCCCTGCCCGATGCGGGCGTGACCGACGTGGCGCTCATGTCCCTGCAAACCATCCCCGGCAGCGAATACCACGACCTGCTGCGCACAGCCGCCGCCTTCTCCCGGATGCCCAAGGGCCTGTCCCAGGTGTCGGTAAGCGCCCCCCTGCTTTTTGAAAAAGAGGACTTCCCCAAAGTGGCCAAGGCCCTGGTTGACGCCGCCCCCAAGGAGCGCAAGCCCGGCGAGGCCGTCGTCTTTGTCGGCCACGGCACCGAACACTCGGCCAACATGGCCTACCCGGCCCTGCAATACAGCTTATGGCGCGTGGACCAAAACGCCTTCGTGACCACGGTGGAAGGCATCCCGTCCTTTGACGACGTCATTGCCGATCTCAAAGCCAAGGGCATCAAGACAGCCTGGCTCATTCCCCTGTTTGCCGTGGCCGGCGACCATGCCCGAAACGACATGGCCGGCAAGGAAAAGGACTCCCTGGCCTCGTCCCTGGCCGCAGCCGGCATTGAGGCCAAACCCGTCCTGTCCGGCACGGCTGACCGCGAGGCCGTGGCCGCCGTGTGGCTCGACCACCTGAAAACCACCTTCGACGCCCTGCCCGGGAAATAATGCCTCGCGCCCGCGCCAGTGTGCGTTCTTGAAAACACCCTGGTGCTCTTTGAAAAGAGAACGAATGGATTACGGCTGTCGCTTCGAAAACGCATAATGGAAATTCACCAACACAACACTGGCCGGGTCCGGGCCGTTGCCCGGGTTCTGCCGCTTCTCCTGGCCGGACTGGCTGCCATCGCGGCGGCCTGTCTGGCCGGGTCCTATCCGGCCGCAGCGACTGACGTCGCCGCCGTGGTCGGCCGGGCCCTGGGGCTGGACCTGCCGGCCCCGGCCGATGCAGCGGTGACGGCCGTGGTCCTGGATCTGCGGCTGTTGCGGGCGCTTCTCGCCTATGGCGTGGGCGCGGCCCTGGCCGTGGCTGGCGCGGTTTTTCAGGGGGTGCTGCGAAATCCTTTGGCCGATCCCTTCACCCTGGGGGTATCTGGTGGCGCGGCATTTGGCGCAGCCCTGTCGCTGAGTCTTTCCCTGGCCGTCTTTTTCGGCACAGCCCTGGCCACCCCGGCCTGCGCCCTCTTAGGCGGCGGCGCGACCCTGGCCGCCGTGCTGGCCCTGTCCCGGCTGGCCGGAGGCTTACGGCGCGAGACGGTCGTTTTGGCCGGCATCGTGGCCGCCACCTTCCTGTCTGCCCTGCTCTCGCTGGTCAAGGCGCTTAACGAAGAATCCGTGGCCGGCATCGTCTTTTGGATCATGGGCGGCTTCCAGGGCCGGGGCCGGGCCGAACTGGCTTTGTTTCTTCCCTGCCTGGGCGTCGGGCTGGCCGCCATCTGGCTCTTTGTCCGCGAACTGGACATCCTGCTTTTGGGCGAAACGCAAGCCAGACAGCTGGGGGTTGCGGCCGGACGGGCGCGGTTGGTGCTGTTGACCGCCGCCAGCCTGCTGACCGCCGCAGCCGTGGCGGTCTCGGGCGTCATCGGCTTTGTCGGCCTCATCGCCCCCCATGCCTGCCGCCGGCTCTACGGCGGCGAACACGGCACCTTGCTCCTGCAAAGCGCCCTGGCCGGCGGGGCCTTGCTGGTGGCCTCCGATGTCCTGGCCCGCACCATCCTGCCCGGCGGCGCAGAGCTGCCGGTCGGCGTGGTCACGGCCCTGTGCGGCGGTCCGTTTTTCTGCGCCTTGCTGCTCACCGGCCGAAGCGGAGCCCGGACATGATCCGGTGCCAGAAACTGCAAAGCGGCTACCACGGCCGGCCGGTGCTCCACGACATCGACCTGGAGGTTGCCGCTGGCGAAATGGTGGGCATCCTCGGGCCAAACGGAGCCGGCAAGACCACGCTCCTCTTGACGCTTTCCGGAGTCCTCTCCCCGGGGGGCGGCACGGTGCGCCTGGATGGCGCCAACGTGGCCGCCATGACCGACCGGGAACGCGCCCGGAAAGTGGCCGCCGTGCCCCAACGCGGCGAGAACGCCGGGGAGCTGACCGTGCGCTCCCTGGTGCTCATGGGGCGCTATCCGTACCTGTCCTTTCTGGGCGGCTATGGCACAGACGACGCCACCGCGGCCGACGCGGCCATGGCAGCGGTCGGCGTGGCCGATCTGGCCCCACGGCGGTTGGGGGAACTGTCCGGCGGCGAATTCCAGCGGGTCCTGACCGCCCGGGCCTTGGCCCAGGAAAGCGACGTGCTCCTGTTGGATGAAGCCTCGGCCAACCTGGATGTGGCCAGAAAAATTGAACTCTACCAACTCCTGGCCGCCCGCAACGCGACCGGGACCACCATCCTGGCCGCCTTGCACGACATCAATCTGGCCGCGCTCTTTTGCCGGCGGCTGGTGTTTCTCAAAAACGGCCGCATCGAGGCCGATGGCCCGACTGCCGCCGTCTTTACGCAGCCAACCCTTTCGAGGATTTATGAAACCGATATCATTGTCATCCCCCACCCGACGACCGGCGCGCCCCAGGCCCTGGCTGTTCCCGGTCCTGGCCCTGGCCCTGGCGTTGTCTCTGGGACGCCCTGAACCATCCCGGGCCGAGGCCGTGGCCGCCACCGACGACCTGGGCACGACCATTCATCTGGCCGCGCCGGCCACCCGCATCGTGCCGCTCTACGGCGCGTTCGTCGATATCCTGGCCGGCATGGGCCAGTCAGCTCGGATCACCGCCCGCACCGAGGCCGATCCGGCCCCGGCCGATCGGCCCGATATGCCGGTCATCGGCACCCACATGCGGCCCAACCTGGAGCGGGTGCTGGCGGTCAAACCCGATCTGATCCTGCAGATGGACGGCCGGGGCGAGGCCCGGGAATCGGCCCGGCAACTGGCCGATCTCGGAGTGCCGGTGGCCGTCTTTGCCGTGTCGGATTTCCCAGGACTCTGGGAAACCATCCGGCGCATCGGCCTCCTGACCGCCGACCCGGCCGCTGCGGCTGCCCTGGTCAGCCGGCTCCAGGCCCGCCTGGCCGCCGTTGCCGCCGCCGTCCCGGCCGGGGAGCGGCCGACGGTCTTTTTCGAAGCCCGCTCCGGCAGCCTGCTGGCCGCCGGCAAAGACTCCATGGTCGCAGCCATCATCACTGCCGCCGGGGGAACAAACGCCGTGACGACCGAGAAAAAACTGGTGCGTCTGGCCGATGAAGAGCTCTTGCGCCTGGCTCCGGCAGTCTGCCTCACCCAGCGCGGTCCCATGAATCCCGAGGCCCGCTCCATGGCCGAGCGCCCGGAGTATGCCACCCTGCCCTGCGTGCGAAATGGCCGGACATTCGTGGTCGAGGAGTCGCGCTTTTCCAGACCCGGCCCCGGCAGTGTGGACGCTGTGGAAGAACTCGCCCGACTCCTCACGGCCGGTGCGTCATGAGCCGGCTTGGAACCCTGTACGGCCTTGGCGTCGGTCCCGGCGACCCGGAACTGTTAACCCTCAAGGCCGCTCGGATTCTCGGGCAGGTGGGCGCGGTCTTTGCCGCCTCGTCGAGCAAAAACGATTATTCCATTGCCGAGGCCATCGTGGCCCCGCATCTGCCGGCCGGCACACAGGTCAGCCGCCTGTCGTTTCCCATGACCCGCGACAAGGCTGTTTTGGCCGCAGCCTGGACAGCCAACGCCGCCGCCATGGCCCAAGTGCTGGCCGCCGGCCAGGACGCCGCCTTCATCACCCTGGGCGATCCGCTGCTCTACAGCACCTTCGGCTACGTGCTGCCGCTTGTCCGCGCGCTCCTGCCCGAGCTCCCCATCGAGGTCGTCTCGGGCATCACCTCGTTTCAGGCCGCAGCCGCCCGAACCGGGCAGGTGCTGGTCGAATCCGGCGAGAATCTGCTCATCGCCTCCGGGGTTGACGACAACGGCCGGCTGCGCCGCGCCCTGGAAACAGCCGACAACGCCGTGATCCTCAAAGCGTATCGCAGTTTCCCAAGGCTTCGCAGCCTGCTTGAGGAACTGGGCCTGGCTTCGGGCACAACCTTCGTGACGCGCCTTGGGCACGAGGGCGAAGCCGTCGTCCGGGACTTGGCTGACGCGCCGGCAAAGCCCCACTACCTGTCGCTTTGCCTGATCAAACGCGGCAAAGCCTGAGCGCGCCTCCCGACTGCGTCACAAGGCTCCTTGTCCCAACGGACAAGGAGCTTTTTTGTTGCAACACGCAACCAACGGCAGCTCAACGGTCAGATTGCAATCATTTCCAACGCGCGCGCGTGCCATTGTCCGACGCAAAAAGAAAGCCAGATAAACCATTCGCTTTTTAAAAAAAACGCAATACGATCGAAAGGTCGTTTTATTGTCAGACATGATCCCCGGCCTATCAGAAAGAACTCTTTCACGTATGTCGGACAAGCAAACTGGATACGATCCACAATGCAGGCTTGCAGTGAAACAAAAAAGCGAACACCATGCACATAACGACATGGCTTGACACGCTCCACGCCGATCATAGCGACGGTATCGACAGCGATCTGAAAGCCCTTGGCGCAAAGACCTATTGCTTTTTAACCGACCGGCAGGTGTCCCATCAGATCGAATGCTTAAGCGGCTCCCTGGGGACCATGCGCCAGAATCTGCGCCGGGCCGTCATTGCCTACACCCTCTATACCCGGCAAATCGACCGTATCCAGGACAGGGTCAGCAAGGACTTTTGCCGGGAGCATTGCGACCGCCCACCAGTTGGCTGCTGCAATGCCAAACACTGCGATATTTTCACGCCGTCCGACTATTTTCTGTACCAACCGTCACCCCTGGCCATGCAACTGGCCCAGGCCATCGGCCGTTTGCAGAAGCTGGAAGACGGACAGGGGCAGGCCGCAAGGGCCGTGTATCGCGGCCAGTACTGCCCGTATCTGACAGATCAGGGCTGTACGCTGCGACTCTTCAAATCCCCCCGGTGTACGCACTACCTCTGCCAGACAGTGGGGGACGATCTGCAGGTTCGGTACGGGGCGAAGGGCGAGGATTTTGCCCGGATCATGGTTGAAACATCCAGCCGGACTCTGGCTGGATGCGCCGATTTCACCAATCCAGAGGTCCTGACGAGCGCCCGGGAGATGCTGACGGTTTGACCGCCTGATGCTGAGGCCCGCAAGAGACGCAGCGAGTCAGGTCTATGACCTGGGGCAAACACGCACTGGCTGTCCTCGTTGCCCCGGATCGGCCACACCGGACTGGCCATCAACACTCGGGCCAACACCTACTTCAACTGACTGTCCTTGTTGCCGCGCCGGTTGTAGGACGAAACCACGGCCTGCTCCTTGTCGTGCTCCTCCTGACAATTGACGCACAGTCGCACCCCGGGCAGGGCCTTGCGCCGGGCCTCCGGAATCGCCTCGCCGCATTCCTCGCATTCGGCTAGGCTCTCGCCTGTCGGCAACAGACTGCGAACCCGGGAGACTTCATCGTCAACCGAATGCGCGATCTGATCCTGCACCGCTCCATCGCCAGTCCAACCGCCAGCCATCGCTCTCCCTCCCAGCGCAAGAGATCATGCCGTCCACTCGCACCGCCAGCCGTTCGTGTGGGCACCGCAGCCAAGCGTTGCGGCAGAACGCCCGGGTACGATGCCCCGGTGCCTCTGTCAAACGAGCGTTCCATTACATTTTTGCAGGGAATATTGAATTTCCTGCAAACAAACTCTATCGTGAACAGAACACAATGTTTTACAAACGTTCCGAGCTACATGTTAATATTGTTATTATACTTGTCGCCTGAACCGTAAAAGAGCCACATGAAACAGCATGTCTCCAGCATTCCACCATGGCGCATGCATCATTGAAATCATCGGTACGATTGGAGCGCGATCATGTCTTGTCTTGGTCTTGCATGTCTGGATCGGCTATTTACGACATCAATTGTTCTCTGCGTGATCTGCGTGATCTGCGTGCCCCGCCTCACTTTTGGCAATGGAATAGACCAGCACCCAATCATGCACCCCGATCCCGAGACGCTGCAGGAATGGAACGACAACTACAAAAACGCCCCATCGACCAAGATCAAACCGGGACTCAGGGCATTGGCTGAGGGCCAGTCCTCGCTTTCCCTCATGGCCAAGTCCCCATGGAATACGAGCAACATATACCAGCGCAACCAGATCGGCTGCGGCGATTGCTGGGTATGGACCAACACGGCAGCGGCGGAGATCGCCCTGAGCGCCAGCCAGAACATCACGCAGCGGCTCTCCGTGCAGGCCTTCAATTCCTGCTGGCTCAACGGCAAGAAAAGAGCCTGCTGCGGCGGCGATCCCACCACATTTGCCAACTTCTACACTGCGATGCAGCAGTACATGCTTCCCTGGCTCAACGCCAACGCCAAATTTGCCGACGGATTCGTCAGTCCGTGCGACACGTCCAGCCTGGCCTGTTCGGCTATCGGCGCCTCGCCCCAGTACATCGTGACCTCCATGACCGCGTCACGGGTCGAGACCGCCAACCAGACGAGCGGCGTGCCTGCCGTCAACATCAAAGCTGTCCTGGCCAACAACCAGGCGGTCACTTACGCCATGACCCTGGCCACCAAGGCCGCCTGGGACGCCTTCTATGATTTCTGGGACAACCAGGATGAAACCGCCGTCTTCGACCCGGGCCAGTACAGCGGCCAGACCTATGGCTCCGACGGGGGCGGCGGCGGCCATGAGATGCTTATCGTCGGCTACATCGATCTCGACGCCACACACCGCTATTGGGTCGTGCTCAACAGTTGGGGGGGCTCGACGAACCGTCCCAACGGCGTCTGGCTCCTCAACATGGAAACGAATTACGACGCCTATTACGTGGACAAGAGCGGCAACAACCAGAACATGCAGGGCTTCTGGACGATTGACGTCGCCTTCAGCATACCGACGGACGTCGGCTCCCTGGACGTGACCCTGCAGCCCGCCTCGGCTGTGGATCGCGGGGCCAAGTGGCAGGTGGACGGCGGCGGCTGGCAGGCCGGCGGAACCACCATGGCCGGTCTGTCCCCCGGGAGTCACACGGTTTCCTTCTCGTCTATCAGCGGCTATACGACTCCCGCCAGCCAGACTGTCACCGTCTCCCAGGGGGCCACGACCTCGGCGACTGCCGCCTACGCCCTGGGCATGAACGCCGGGGCCGTGCTGACGCCCCTCGACGTCCCGACCGTCACCGACGTCCCGGGGTTCAACGCCGGGTTCGCCGAGCAGTTCACGGACGCCTCGGCTCTCGACCACTGGACCCAGAACAGCTTCGCCGCCTGGAGCGTGACCAACGGCTACGCCAGCGTCACCGGCACGTCCTCAGGCAATTACTTCAATCTGGCCTATGCCGACAAGGACTTCTCCACGCTCGATTACAGCGTCAGGATACGGCGCACCGGGAAAAACGCCGACGCCGATTTCAACGCCATATACTTTCGCGGGACGTCCACGCCCCAGGACAGCTACGGCGACTGGAACGCCGGCTACTGGTTCGCCTATTCAAACAACGGCTATTTCACCATCTACAAGGCCCAGAATGCCGCCTGGACATGCTTGGTCAACCAAACGCAGACCTCGGCCATCGTCCCCATTGACTGGAACGTCCTGCGGGTCACGGCTTCCGGCTCCTCCCTCCAGTTTTTTATCAACGGCACGTCGGTCTACTCCCTCACGGACGCGACGCTTTCCTCGGGGCAGGTCGGCATCGAGATGTCCGACGCCGACGGCGGGACCCTGGATGTCGCATCCGCCATGCTCAGCACCGCCCTGCCCGCCGGCGCGTCGTCGGCCGGGGCGGACCAGCCCGGCCCGTCGCCGGCCACGCCTCAGGGCAAGCCCGGGACGGCTCAGGCCCGCTGAAGCGGGGCGTTCCAGTCCGGGTACGCCTGGCGGGACGCTCGTTTCGCTTCCCAACCCTCAACCAGAGAGATGTGCCATGAATGTTTTCCCTCCAAGGGACGCCGATCCCTTCAACCGGCTCAGGCCGGCCCTGGCTCTGGCCCTGGCCCTCCTGGTCTCCGTCAGCGCGCCGTCCGGGGCCTTTGCGCAGCAGGCCCACTATTCCCCCTATGTTTCGCCCTATTCGGTCAACTACAGTTGTTCCCAAAACTCCCTGACCTTCGACTTCAACACTTCGCCGCGCAACGACTACACCCAGGCCTCGAACACGCCGTTCGCCCAGTGGTACGACCAGAACAACTACCCGGTGCACAATCCGAACAACAACAACACGACTTCCGCCAGCTGGGGTCCCTGGCCGGCCAATTATCCGTGGGTGACCGTGCCCTCCGGCCTGAGCAGCCCGTGCGACGCCGTGACCTGGAAACGGGAACGGGTTTTGCGCGTGGCCCAGGAATACATCGGCTACAACTACCAGCACCACCACATCCCGGATTTCAATCCCTATGCCAGCAAGCCCGCTTGGCCGGCCAGCAATCCGGCCGTATTAGTGAACTATCCGACGCCCGGCATCGACTGCTCGGATTTCTCCTCCTGGAACTACAATTTTGGCCTGGGCATCGTGCTGAGCACGGCCGTGCCCGAGCAGGGCCTGACCACCACCCCGGTCTACTATGGCCAGGGCGGTTCGACCGTCACGCCCGTGGCTGTGGTGCCCTCGGGTGCGGGCCTGACCTACCAACAGCTGTGCGACACGCTGCGAGTCGGAGACCTGCTCTACATCAACAACGAACAAGGCACCGTGAGCCATGTCATCATGTGGCTCGGACTCAAGGGTCAGGACGCCAACAATCAGGACGACTGGCTGGTCATCGACAGCCACGACAACAGTCCGGCCGTGGTCGATTCCAATAACGTCACCATCCCGCCCGGCGTCCATATACGGCCTTTTCGACAAAACGAATGGTATTTCACAAGTTTTGATCATGCCTTACGGATCATTCCAGACGTCGTTGCCCCAGGATCAATAACTTTGCTCCTGGAAAACAACCAATAATTGTCCGTGGCCCAAGGTGTCGGGCGATGAAGCTCTGCCCCAAAGCGGCAGCGGAATGCATCCATCAGCCTGGGGACACCCGGGCGCATACCACAAAAAAAGGGGACTCCTTGCGAAGCCCCCTTTTTTGTACGCATGGTCGCGCTGCCGTGTCTATTCGATATCCAGGCCGATGATCGGATTTTCTTCCAGTTCTTCCAGGAAGCGGTCCGGGCGCTCGGGCTGACGCGGCACCTCGATCTCGCTCTCCATGTACCGGCGATAGCCGGTGCCGGCCGGGATGAGGCGACCCACGATGACGTTTTCCTTGAGGCCGCGCAGGGAATCGTCCTTGCCCATGAGCGAGGCTTCGGTGAGCACCTTGGTGGTCTCCTGGAAGGAAGCCGCCGAGATGAACGAATCCGTGGACAGCGACGCCTGGGTGATGCCAAGGACCAGCGGTTCGGCCATGGCGGGCTTCAAGCCCTCCTCGACGCAGCGCAGGTTCTCTTCCATGAACCGGATCTTGTCCACCTGCTCGCCAATGAGGAAGGTGGTCTCCCCGGAATCGAGGATGGAAACCTTCTTGAGCATCTGGCGGACGATGATCTCGATGTGTTTGTCGTTGATGCCGACGCCCTGGAACCGGTACACGTCCTGGATTTCGTCCACGAGGTACTTGGCCAGGAACTTCTCGCCCTTGATCTTCAAGATGTCGTGCAGTTCCGGGTAGCCTTCGGTCAAGAGTTCGCCGGCTTCCACGAAGTCGCCTTCCTGGACCGTGACGTGCTTGCCGCGCGGGATCAGGTATTCCTTGGCATCGCCGGCCTCGGGGGTGACCACGATCTTGCGCTTGCCCTTGGTTTCCGCGCCAAAGGACACCAGTCCGTCGATTTCCGAGACAACGGCCATTTCCTTGGGCTTGCGCACTTCAAAGAGCTCGGCAACGCGGGGAAGACCGCCGACGATGTCCTTGGTCTTGGACGATTCGCGGGGCTTACGCGCAATGATGTCGCCTTCGAAGACCTCCTGCCCGTCGCGCAGCATGAGGATGGCGCCGACCGGCATGGAGAAGATGGCCGGGGTGTTGGTGCCGGGGCGGCTTTTCGGGTTGCCGCGCTCGTCCACGATGGAGATCGAGGGCCGAAACGAGGTGGTCCGGTATTCGATGATGGTCTGGGTGGCCCGCTTGGTCGCGTCGTCCACCTTTTCCTGGTAGGTCTTGCCTTCAACGATGTCGGTGAAGCGGATGACGCCGGCAACGTCGGTGACGAAGGGTTCGTTAAACGGATCCCATTCGGCCAACAGCTGGTCTTTCTTCACTTCCTGACCGGCCACGGCAAACAGTTTCGCGCCGGACGGCAGGCTGTAGCGTTCGCGTTCGCGGCCCTGGTCGTCCACCACCGACACCTGCCCGGACTTGCCCATCATGATGGTGTGGCCCTGCTGGTTGACGATGGATTTGACGCGCGACAGCACGATGCGGCCGTTGTGCTGGGCCGTCACCGACGACTGGGCGATTTCACGGGCCGCCGTACCGCCGATGTGGAAGGTACGCATGGTGAGCTGGGTGCCCGGCTCGCCGATGGACTGGGCGGCGATGATGCCGACGGTCTCGCCGACGTTGACCAGATGGCCCCGGGCCAGATCGCGGCCGTAGCACATGGCGCACACGCCGTGCTTGGCCTGACAGGTCAGGGTCGAGCGGATCATGAGCGAACTGAAGCCCTTGTCTTCGATGATCTGGGCATAATGCTCGTCGATCAGCGCGTTGGTCGGGATAAGGACTTCATCGGTGACCGGATCGAGGACGTCGAACATGCAGGCCCGGCCCAGGGCGCGCTCATGGACCCGCTGCTTGATGTCGCCGGCCTTGACGTAGTGGGTGATCTCCAGGCCGTCGACGGTGCCGCAGTCGATCTCGGTGATGATGACGTCCTGGACGACATCGACCAGACGACGGGTCAGGTAACCGGAGTTGGCGGTCTTAAGGGCCGTATCGGCCAGACCTTTTCGCGCGCCGTGGGTGGAGTTGAAGTACTGGGCGACCGAGAGGCCTTCACGGAAGTTCGAGGTGATGGGCGTCTCGATGATCTCGCCCGACGGCTTGGCCATGAGGCCGCGCATGCCGGCGAGCTGGCGCATCTGGTCCTGGTTGCCTCGCGATCCGGAGTGGATCATCATGAAGATCGGGTTGCTGGAGGTGTTCTTCTCCACGCGCCCGGTGGCTTCATCGGTCAGGGTATCCCAGGAGATCTCCTTCATCATTTCCGTGGCCACGTCGTTGGTGGCCTTGGTCCAGACGTCGACGACCTTGTTGTATTTCTCGGTACGGGTGATGATGCCTTCCCCGTACTGGATCTCGATGTCGTCCACCTCGTTCTGGGAGGCCTCAAGCAGACGGGCCTTGGTGGACGGGATGGCCAGATCCTTGACCCCGATGGAGACGCCGGCCCGGGTGGCGTATTCGTAACCCAGGTCTTTCAAGCGGTCGCACAGGATGACGGTCGCCTTGGTGCCGGCCATGCGGTAGGTGTCGCCGACGAGCTTGCCGATGCTGCGCTTGTTGAGCACGGTGTTGACCAGCTCAAAGGGCACGCCCTCGGGCATGAGTTCGCCAACAATGATGCGGCCGGGAGTGGTATTGACCCGCTCGCCGTTGATGCGGCAGGTGATGCGGGCATGCAGGCTGACCACCCCGGCGTCCACGGCGCAGATGACCTCGCCGGTGTCGGCAAAGATCTTGCCTTCGCCCTTGGCGAAACTGCGCTCGATGGTCAAATAGTACAGTCCAAGGACGATATCCTGGGACGGCACGATGATCGGAGTGCCGTTGGCCGGCGACAGGATGTTGTTGGTGGACATCATGAGGACGCGGCATTCGATCTGGGCTTCCACGGACAGGGGCACGTGGACGGCCATCTGGTCGCCGTCGAAGTCGGCGTTGTAGGCCGAGCAGACGAGCGGGTGCAGCTGAATGGCCTTGCCTTCAACCAGGGTCGGCTCAAAGGCCTGGATGCCCAGGCGGTGCAGGGTCGGGGCGCGGTTTAACAGGATCGGGTACTCGCGCACCACATCCTCGAGGATGTCCCAGACCACCAGCTCTTCGCGCTCGACCATCTTCTTGGCCGTCTTGATGGTGGTGGCCAGCCCCTTTTCTTCCAGCTTGGAATAAATAAAGGGCTTAAAGAGTTCCAGGGCCATCTTTTTGGGCAGACCGCACTGGTGAAGCTTCAGGCGCGGACCGACGACGATGACCGAACGGCCGGAGTAGTCAACGCGCTTGCCAAGCAGGTTCTGACGGAAACGGCCCTGCTTGCCCTTGATCATGTCGGACAGCGACTTGAGCGGCCGGCCGTTGGTGCCGGTGATGGCCCGGCCGCGGCGGCCGTTGTCAAAGAGCGCATCCACGGCTTCCTGGAGCATCCGCTTTTCGTTGCGGATGATGATGTCCGGCGCGCCGAGTTCGATCAGGCGTTTTAAGCGGTTGTTGCGGTTGATCACCCGGCGGTAGAGGTCGTTTAAGTCCGAGGTGGCAAACCGGCCGCCGTCCAGGGGGACCAGGGGGCGCAGTTCCGGCGGAATGACCGGAACCACTTCCATGATCATCCATTCTGGCTTGTTGCCGGACTCGATAAAGGCCTCGACGATTTTGAGGCGCTTGATGATCTTTTTCTTTTTGGTCTGCGACTTGGTGGTCATGGACTCATCGCGCAATTCGGCGCGAAGGGTCAGAAGATCGATCTCCTCCAGCAGGCTGCGCACGGCTTCGGCGCCCATGCCGACGACCAGGGCGTCTTCTCCGCCGTAGTGGTCAATGACCTGGATGAACTGCTCTTCGGAAATGACCTGGAACTTGGTCAGATTGGTGTCCTTGGGATCGAGCACCAGATACGAGTCGAAATAGAGCACCTTCTCGAGATCGACCATGGTCATGTCGAGCAGGGTCCCGATCTTGGAGGGCAGGGTTTTCAAAAACCAGATATGGGCAACCGGCGCAGCCAGTTCGATATGGCCCATGCGCTCGCGGCGGACCTTGGAGGCGATAACCTCGACGCCGCACTTTTCACACACGATGCCGCGGTGCTTCATGCGCTTGTACTTGCCGCAGTTGCACTCGTAGTCCTTGACCGGGCCGAAAATCTTGGCGCAGAAAAGGCCGTCGCGCTCGGGTTTGAAGGTCCGGTAGTTGATGGTTTCGGGCTTTTTGACTTCCCCGAAGGACCATTCCCGAATCTTTTCCGGCGAGGCGATGGAAATGCGGATGGACTTGAGCGACCGGCTGGAGACACCGGTCTGGCCGATGCCGCGCATGCTGAACAATTCGTCCAGAGACATACGATACCTCGTAGGCGGGATGACCCGTCCCGCTTCGTGCCCCGCCGGCTGTGCCGACGGGGCGTTATCGTCGCGAATCTATAGCTGTGGCCGTCGACGGTGCGATTACCGCCGAGGGGCCTTGACGATTTTCTTTTCGTCCTGGATGAGATCCACATCAAGACCAAGGGACATCAGTTCCTTGACCAGGACGTTGAAGGACTCGGGCAAACCGGCTTCCAGGAAGTTGTCGCCCTTGACGATCTTCTCATACATCTTGACGCGGCCGCCCACGTCGTCGGACTTGACCGTCAGGAACTCCTGGAGCAGGTAGGACGCGCCGTACGCTTCAAGGGCCCAGACTTCCATTTCACCCAATCTCTGGCCGCCGAACTGGGCCTTGCCGCCCAACGGCTGCTGCGTGACCAGGGAGTACGGGCCGGTGGACCGGGCGTGGATCTTTTCGTCAACCAGGTGGTGCAGCTTCAAGATGTACATGCAGCCCACGGTGACCGGCCGGTGGAAGGCTTCGCCGGTTCGTCCGTCGTAGAGCGTGATCTTGCCGTCTTCAGGCAGACCGGCGATCTTGAGCCATTCCCACAGTTCGTCTTCGGTGGCTCCGTCAAAGACCGGGGTCTTGGCCACGATGCCCTTGCGCAGGGCGCGCAGCGCATCGCGCAACTCGTCGTCGGACATGCCGTCGATGAGTTCCGCCGTCTCCTCGGTGTCAAAGACCACCTTGGCCCGGTCGCGGATCCCTTCCATGGCCTTGCCGGAATCGGCCAGGGCAGCCAGCTGCTTGCCAAGCTCCATGCCGGCCCAGCCGAGGTGGGTCTCCAGAATCTGCCCGATATTCATACGCGAAGGCACGCCCAGCGGGTTGAGCACAATGTCGACCTGGGCGCCGTCGGCAAAAAAGGGCATGTCCTCAATGGGCAGGATGCAGGACACGACGCCCTTGTTGCCGTGGCGGCCGGCCATTTTATCGCCCACGTTGAGCTTGCGTTTAACAGCCACGTAGACCTTGACCATCTTGATCACGCCCGGGGGCAGATCGTCGCCTTCGGTGACCTTCTCGCGCTTCTGGTCGTAGAGGCCTTTGACGAAGTGGATGTGGCGGTCGTACTCGTCGAGGATTTCGGCCACAGCCTCGTTGGTTTCCTTGGAGGCAAACATCCCCGAGAGCTTCTTGATCGGCAACGTCTCCAGGACCTCCAGGGTCATGGGGTGGTTGGCCTCAAGCAGCACGTCGTTTTTCTTGGTGCCCTTGATGGTCTGAAAGACCGTCTTGCCGGACACCAGCGGCCAGATGCGCCGGCGCATGTTGGCGGCGATGGCATCGACGTGCTGGCCTTCCTTGGTATCCAGACGGGCCAGTTCAAAGTCCTCGATCTGACGGGTGCGGTCGTCCTTTTCGCCGGAGCGGCGGTTAAAGACGCGCACGTCGATGACCGTGCCTTCGATTCCCGGCGGGACCTTGAGCGAGGTGTTTTTCACGTCGCGGGCCTTGTCGCCGAAGATCGCGCGCAGGAGTTTTTCTTCCGGCGTCAGCTGGGTCTCGCCCTTGGGCGTGATCTTGCCGACCAGAATATCGTCCGGGGCCACGCGGGCGCCGATGCGGATGATGCCGCAGTCGTCGAGGTCTTTGAGCATCTCCTCGCCGACATTGGGAATATCCCGGGTAATTTCCTCAGGTCCAAGCTTGGTGTCGCGGGCGACGACTTCAAATTCCTCGATGTGCACCGAGGTGAAGGTATCGTCCTTGACCGTATTTTCGGAAATGAGGATGGAGTCTTCGTAGTTGTAGCCGCACCAGGGCATAAAGGCGACGAGCAGGTTTTTGCCCAGCGCCAGTTCGCCGTCGCGGATGCCCGGGCCGTCGGCCAGGACGTCGCCCTTGACCACCCGTTGCCCGACCAGCACCCGCGGCACTTGGCCGAAACAAGTGTTCTGGTTGGACTTGTGATGCTTCAAAAGCTCATAAGTCTTGGCGGCGCCGGTATCGGCCCCGACCGCAGGGTCGTCATAGCAGACGATGATGCGCTCGGCGTCGGCGTAGTGGACCACGCCGGCGCTCTCGGCCAGGATGCACGAGCCGGAATCCTTGGCCACGGCGCCTTCCATGCCGGTGCCGACGAGCGGCTGCTCGCAGCGCAAAAGCGGCACGGCCTGACGCTGCATGTTCGAACCCATGAGGGCGCGGTTGGCGTCGTCGTGCTCGAGGAAGGGAATGAGCGCGGCCGAAACCGACACGATCTGGCTCGGCGAGATGTCCATGAGCGTGACCTGCTCGCGCGGGATCACAACCTGATCGCCGCGTACCCGGGCGCCGACCATGGTATTGACAAAGGCCTTGTTCGCATCCAGGGGCGCATTGGCTCCGGCGATGACTTCGTCAATTTCCCGGGTGGCGTCGAGGTAGATGGTCTCGCCGGTCAGCTGGCTGTCCTTGACGACCTTGTAGGGCGTCTCGATAAAGCCGAAGTCATTGACCTTGGAGTGGGTGGTCAGGGACACGATCAGACCGATGTTCGGTCCTTCCGGCGTTTCAATAGGACAGATGCGGCCGTAGTGGGAGGTGTGCACGTCGCGCACCTCGAAGCCGGCCCGCTCACGGGTCAGACCGCCGGGTCCAAGGGCCGAGAGGCGGCGCTTGTGCGTGACTTCGGACAGCGGATTGGTCTGGTCCATAAACTGCGACAGCTGGGAGGTTCCGAAGAACTCCTTGAGCACCGCAGCCACAGGCTTGGGATTGATCAGGTCATGGGGCATGAGCGTGGCCACTTCCTGCAGGCTCATGCGCTCCTTGATGGCCCGCTCCATGCGCACCAGACCGATACGGTACTGGTTTTCCACCAGCTCGCCGACCGGACGGACGCGACGGTTGCCCAAGTGATCGATATCGTCGGCCGGACCATGCGAATCCTTAAGGAAAGTCAGGTGCTTGACGGCCTTTAAGATATCGTCGTTGGCCAGGGTGCGGAAGTCCAACGGCTGATCGATTTTGAGGCGTGCGTTGAGCTTGTAGCGGCCGACCGGCGACAGATCGTAGTAATCCGGATTGCGGAACAGGTTCTCGAAGAAGTTGGCGGCAATTTCCGGAGTCGGCGGCGAGGACGGGCGCAGGCGACGGTAGATCTCGACCTGGGCGGTGATGGTGTCCACGGTCTTGTCCAGCGCCAGTGTGTCGCGAATCGACGAGGACGTGTCGGCGCCCCGGGTGTGCAGGAGCGGGAAATCGGTGACGCCGGCGTCCTTGAGTTTTTCGATGACATCCGCGGTCAGTTCGTCGCCGGCCTCGACCAGCACTTCGCCGGTCGTGGCGTCGGTCAGGTCCTCGGCCAGGAACAGGCCAAGCAGCGCGGCCGGATCAACCTCGACCTTCTCAATGCCGGCTTCGAGCATGAGCCGCCAAGCCCGCTTGGTGATCGGCTTGTCCACGGCAACAATGGTCTTGCCCTCAGCGTCGCGGATTTCCGAGTAGGCCTTGTCCTTGCGATAGAAATCGGCATGGACCTGGCGCAGGACGCGCAGTCCGTCGATGGTAAAGTGCTCCACTTCGTAGAAGTAGCGCAGGATGTCGCCGCGGGACATGCCCATGGCCTTGAAAAGTATGGTGGCGGGCATCTTGCGGCGCCGGTCGATGCGCACGTAGAGGATGTCCTTGTGGTCGTAGTCGAAATCGAGCCAGGAACCGCGCATGGGGATGACGCGGCAGGAATACAGCACCTTGCGGCTGGTATGACTCTTGCCGGAGTCGTGCTCGAAGATAATGCCCGGCGAACGCTGGAGCTGGTTGACGATGACGCGCTCGGTGCCGTTTATGATAAACGTGCCCTTCTCGGTCATGAGCGGCACAGTTCCGAAGTAGATGATCTGTTCCTTGATGTCGCGGATGGTCCGGTTTTCCGTTTCCTCATCCACATCGTAAACGACCAGGCGGACCTTGATGCGAAGCGGGGCCTCGAAGGTGAGGCCTTTGCCGATGCATTCGGGCACGTCGTATTTCGGCTCGCCGATTTCGTAGCTGACGTATTCCAACGAGGCGGTTTTGTTGAAATCCTCGATTGGAAAGACCGAGCGGAATACGCCTTCGAGTCCCGCATCCTCCCGGCTGGTGGGAGGGATGTCCTTTTGCAGAAACAGCTCATAGGAGTCGATCTGCAGGTTGAGCAAATGGGGAATGGTCAGCGTTTTGACGATCTTGCCGAAATTTTTGGTCAGCTGGGCCATTGTGTCCTCTGTTGCAGGGCTACGACGTTGGGAAGGGTGCCGGGCGTACCGTACGCCCTCTATCGGCCTTGCGGAGCGCGCGTCGCGCCGGGTTTGTCCCTGACCGTCGGTTCTATACTACCGACAGGGATGCGGAAAGCAAAAATCGACAAAAAAGGGAAAAAGAGCGCCCCGCCCCTCGCGGAGGGGGCGCTCTTTGGTGTCATAGACGAAGGCGTGCAGCAAACTACTTGATTTCGCAAGCGGCTCCGGATTCTTCCAGCTGCTTCTTGGCATCCTCGGCTTCGGCCTTGGAAACGGCTTCCTTGATGGCGGAAGGCAGTTCGTCAACCTTGGCTTTGGCTTCCTTGAGGCCCAGACCGGTCAGGGCGCGCACGACCTTGATGACGGCGATCTTGTTGCCGCCGGAGCTGGTCAGGATGACGTCGAACTCGGTCTTCTCTTCTTCGGCCGGGGCGGCATCGCCGGCAGCCGGGGCGGCCATCATCATGCCCATGGCCGGGGCGGCGGCGGAAACGCCGAACTTCTCTTCCAGCTCTTTGATGAACTGGGAAAGTTCAAGGACGGTCATATTGGCGATGAAGTCGACAACTTGCTCTTTGGTGATCTCGGACATGGATAGTTCCTCCTGAAGGGTTCGCTTTGGCGAAAGCCGGCCTTAGGCCGCTTCCTTTTTTTCCTTGATGGCCGTAAGGGCGTACAGCGCGCCGCGAATGATGTTCGCGAACAGGCCGACGAAGTTCGTGGGCACAGCGTTCATGGTGCCAAGAGTCATCGCCAGAAGTTCGGGCTTGCTCGGGAGCTTGGAAAGTTCGGCAACGCCGGCGGCGTCGATGATCTTTCCGGAGAGGCACGCGAGCTTGACCGAAAACTTCTTGCTGGTCTTGGCATAATCCACAAGGACCTTGGCAGCCACGACCGGGTCTTCATACCCGAACGCGATGCCGTTGTTCTCAATGAGATGGTCCTTGAGAGCGTCATGGACGCCGTCCTTCACCGCCAGACGGGCCAGGGTGTTCTTGACGACCTGATACTCGATCCCCACGGCGCGAAGCTTGCCGCGAAGCTCGGTCAGTTCCTCCACCGTCATGCCACGAAAGTCGGTGACCACCACGATGCCGGCCCGGTCCGCCCTTGCGCGCAGTTTTTCGATGATCTCGTTTTTTTGCGCACGTTGCACGGTACCTACCTCCACATGCGGGTTCGGGGGCCTTCGAGAGAGCCAAAACGGGGTCTCGGCGGGAAATTAAGGGGACCACCCCCACCCGCTTTCTTTGACTCGCCTTCCATGCCCTGTTGTATATCGAAAAATCGTCCAGGCCAGAGGACGCACCTCTGGCCTGGGACGGATTAAGCAGTGAGTATAAGGCGTCTAGCCCTCAATGAGCTTACGCACGGACTGGGTGTCCACCTTGATGCCGGGGCCCATGGTGGTCGCCAGGGCCATGCCCTGCAGATAGGTGCCCTTGGCAGCCGAGGGCTTGAGGCGCATGACGGTATCGATGACGGCCCGGAAGTTGTCAAGCAACTTTTCAGGACCAAAGGAGCGCTTGCCCAGCGGCACATGCAACACGCCGGCCTTGTCAACCTTGAACTCGACCTTGCCGGCCTTGAGTTCGGACACGGCCTTGCCGATGTCAAAGGAGACGGTGCCGGTCTTGGCGTTGGGCATGAGTCCGCGGGGGCCGAGGATCTTGCCGATCTTGCCGACCGAAGCCATCATGTCCGGGGTGGCCACGGCGCTGTCGAAGGCCAGAAAACCGTTTTTCACCTGTTCGATCAGCTCGTCGCCGCCGACAAAGTCCGCTCCGGCCTCGCGGGCCTCGGCTTCCTTGTCGCCCTTGCAAAAGGCGGCCACGCGGACCGTCTTGCCCAGGCCATGGGGCAGCGACACAGCGCCGCGAACCATCTGGTCGGAATATTTGGGGTTGACGCCCAGGTTCAGCGCGACGTCGACGGTCTCGTCGAATTTGGCCTTCCCCGTCTGGACAGTCAGGTTCATGGCTTCATTGACATCATATTTGACCGTGAGGTCGATGTCCTTGATCGCCTCGCGATAATTTTTCCCGTGCTTGGCCATTGCGGAAATTCCTCTTGCGGTCGTGCCGGTTAGACGATCTCAATGCCCATGCTGCGGGCGGTGCCGGAGATGGTGCGGCAGGCGGCTTCCAGGTCCTTGGCCGACATGTCCACCATCTTGAGCTTGGCGATTTCCTCGATCTGCGCGGCGGTAACCTTGCCGACCTTGTTCTTGTTGGGTTCACCCGAACCCTTGTCGATCTTGGCGGCCTTGACCAGAAGCACGGACGCCGGAGGGGTCTTGGTGATGAACGTGAAGGAGCGGTCGGCGTAGATGGTGATGAGCGCCGGGATGATGGTGCCTTTCTGCTCCATGGTCCGGGCGTTGAACGCCTTGCAGAACTCCATAATGTTCACGCCGTGCTGACCCAGGGCCGGACCGACCGGGGGAGACGGGTTGGCCGAACCGGCGGGGAGCTGCAGCTTGACCTTGGCGGTGATCTTCTTGGCCATTGCGATTATCCTTACAAAAGAGGGCTTCGCCCTAATTTTTGCTTACCTGCACGAAATCGAGTTCCACCGGCGTCTGACGGCCGAAAATGGAGACCGAAACGCGAAGCTTGCCCTTGTCGTAGTTGACATCTTCGACCACGCCGTTGAAGCCGCCGAAGGGGCCATCGATGACGCGGACATCGTCGCCCCGCTCAAAATGATACTTGGGTCTGGGCTGTTCCTGACGGCTGACCATCAGGCTGAGAATCTTCTGCGCTTCACTGTCGCGCATGGGGGTCGGCTGGTTCTTGCCCCCGATAAAGCCGGTCACTCGCGGAATGGACTGCACCAAGTGCCAGGAATTGTCGTTCATGGCCATTTTGACCATGACGTAACCGGGATAAAACTTCCGCGTGGACGTTCTCTTTTCGCCCTTGACCAGTTCAATGATCTTTTCGGTCGGGACAACCACTTCCTTGATGCTGCCGCCATCCTGGCCGGTGCGCATCATTTCGCGCAGGGTCAGTTCCACCCGGTTTTCAAAACCCGAGTACGTGTGGACGATGTACCAGCGTGCCGGGTTTTGATCTTCTCCGACTTCGTCTTGTTCAACCATGGTGGTTTCCATTACGAGAGGATGAGCGCGACGAGCCTGGAAAGGGCCATGTCGACGACGCCCAGGTAGATGGCCATCACGACGCTGAAGACCAGGACGGCGATCCCGGTCTTCACCGTTTCTTCGCGCGTCGGCCAGGTGACCTTCTTGAGTTCACCTTTGGACTGCTCGAAGAATTCCTTGGCCTGGTCGATGCGGCCTGTCAGGGAAACACCACTTTTACCGGCCTCTTCCTTGGACTTGCCAGAGGAAGCCTTGGGCTTGGAGGGCTTTTCCGCGACTACAGCCGCCTGGGTCTTGTCTTTGGCCATGACCTACGCCTTGCTTGAAAATGGCAGGGCAGGAGGGATTCGAACCCCCAGCCCTCGGATTTGGAGTCCGATGCTCTACCGTTAGAGCTACTGCCCTGCGTTATGACTACTGGAACTTACTTCGTTTCCCGATGGACCGTGTGCTCACGATCGAAGGGACAATACTTCTTCAGTTCCAGACGGCCGGTCGTGTTCTTCTTGTTCTTTTCCGTGGCGTAATTCTTGCGCTTGCACTTGGTGCACTGCAACTGGAGATTGATGCGCATCGTTTACTCCACGATTTCGGAAACGACACCCGCGCCAACGGTACGGCCGCCTTCGCGAATGGCGAAGCGCAGACCCTTTTCCATGGCGATGGGGTGAATCAGTTCCACGTTAAAGGTGGCGTTGTCACCCGGCATAACCATTTCCACTCCCTCGTTGAGGGTAACCACACCGGTGATGTCCGTGGTGCGGAAGTAGAACTGGGGACGGTAGCCGGTGAAGAACGGGGTATGACGGCCGCCTTCTTCCTTGTTCAGGACGTAGACTTCGCCCTTGAACTTACGATGCGGGGTGATGGAGCCGGGCTTGGCCAGAACCTGGCCGCGCTCGACGTCGTCACGCTTGACGCCGCGAAGAAGAACACCCACGTTGTCGCCGGCCTGACCCTGATCCAGGATCTTGCGGAACATTTCAACGCCGGTGCAGGTCGTCTTGACAGTGTCCTTGATGCCGATGATAGCCACTTCGTCGCCGATGGTGACGATGCCGCGCTCAACACGACCGGTCACGACGGTGCCGCGGCCGGAGATGGAGAACACGTCTTCGATGGGCATCAGGAAGGGCTTGTCGATGTCGCGCTTGGGCTCGGGAATGAAGTTGTCGCAAGCATCGAGCAGCTCGAAGATCGGAGCGGCGTCGGGGCTGTTGATGTCGGCAGCTTCCAGAGCCTTCAGGGCCGAACCCTTGATGACCGGGATGTTGTCGCCGTCAAAGCCGTACTTGGTGAGCAGTTCGCGCACTTCCAGTTCGACCAGCTCCAGCAGTTCCGGATCGTCGACCAGGTCGACCTTGTTCATGAACACGACGAGCTGGGGCACGCCGACCTGACGGGCGAGCAGGATGTGCTCACGGGTCTGGGGCATGGGGCCGTCAGTGGCGGCGACGACGATGATGCCGCCGTCCATCTGGGCTGCGCCGGTGATCATGTTCTTAATATAGTCGGCGTGACCGGGGCAGTCGACGTGGGCATAGTGCCGCTTGTCGGTCTGGTATTCGACGTGGGCCGTGGCGATGGTGATGCCGCGTTCCTTTTCTTCCGGCGCCTTGTCGATCTGGTCGAAGGGAATGTACTCGCCAAAGCCCTTCATGCTGGCCAGACGCGTGATAGCGGCGGTCAGCGTGGTCTTGCCGTGGTCAATGTGACCGATGGTGCCGATATTGACGTGCGGCTTGGTGCGTTCAAATTTCGCCTTGCCCATGTCATCCCCCTGCAGCTGCTGCTTCTCAGGATTTTGAAGGTGAAGATATGGAGCCCACGGCCGGATTCGAACCGGCGACCTCTTCCTTACCAAGGAAGTGCTCTGCCGACTGAGCTACGTGGGCCCTTTCTAGCGGTAGGACACGGGGCGGCAATTGGAGCGGGAAACGAGACTCGAACTCGCAACCCTCAGCTTGGAAGGCTGATGCTCTAGCCAATTGAGCTATTCCCGCGTATGTCACATGTAGTTCATGCGACAGGGCTACCTGTCTCCTACTGCATTCGCGCTCGACGTGGTGGAGGGGGGAGGATTTGAACCTCCGAAGGCGTACGCCGACAGATTTACAGTCTGTTCCCTTTGGCCACTCGGGAACCCCTCCGCTCTGGAGCTGGCGATGGGACTCGAACCCGCAACCTGCTGATTACAAATCAGCTGCTCTGCCAGTTGAGCTACGCCAGCAAACCAAGAGGTAGCAAGCTAGCCGAACCGGCCTGGGTCGTCAATCCTTTTTTTCACCAGACACAGTCGCGTCCGTTTTCCCCAGACGCGAGAGAGAGTCTTTACCCCCACTCCAAACCCTTGGCAACCCCTTTTTTTCATTTCCGCGTTTTTTCCCCAAACATTTGTCCCCTCCATTCCCCCAGGCCCTTGCCGGCATCCTTGTCAAGGACGCCCCCCCGTCGTATTGATCCAGATACTGGGGAACTCTCCGCAACCCTTCACCTTCGAGCGCACTGTGAAGAAACTGGAAAAACACCACCGCTTCTCCCTCTGGTATGTCCTCATCGCGATTTGGGGCGTGCTCCTTGTCAATAACTTCATCGTCACCACCTACGGCCCCAAAAACCTGCCCTACTCCGAATTCCTCACCCGGCTCCAGGCCGGAGAAGTGTCGGAAGTGTCCATCACCGGCGACGTCATTGCGGGCAAGCTGCAGGGCAAAACCGGTGAGCCCGACACCGCCACGGAATTCGTCACCCGCCGGGTGGACCCCGAACTGTCGGCCGAACTGGCCAAATACCATGTGACCTTCCGGGCCCATCCCGAATCCACGTTCCTGCGCGACATGCTGTCCTGGATCATCCCCATTCTGATCTTTTTCGGCATCTGGTACGTGCTCATGCAACGGCTCAATCCCGGCCAGGGGGTCATGGCTTTCGGCAAGAACAAGGCCCGGGTCTATGCCGAAAAGGATCTGGACACCCGGTTCACCGACGTGGCCGGCTGCGACGAGGCCAAGGCGGAACTCGAAGAAGTCGTCGAATTCCTGAAAACGCCGGAGCGCTTCCAGCGCCTGGGCGGGCAGATGCCCAAGGGCGTGCTGCTGATCGGCCCGCCGGGCACGGGCAAGACACTTTTGGCCCGGGCCGTGGCCGGCGAAGCCCAAGTCCCCTTCTTCTCCATCTCCGGGTCGGAATTCGTCGAAATGTTCGTGGGCGTGGGCGCGGCCCGGGTCCGCGAACTGTTCATCCAGGCCAAGGAAAAGGCCCCGTGCATCATCTTCATTGACGAGCTCGACGCCATCGGCAAATCCCGCTCCGGGGCCATTGTCGGCGGCCATGACGAGCGGGAACAGACGCTTAACCAACTCCTGGTCGAGATGGACGGCTTTGACCCCCGGGTCGGGGTCATCATCATGGCCGCAACCAACCGGCCCGAGACCCTGGACCCGGCCCTTTTGCGGGCCGGGCGCTTCGACCGGCAGGTGTTGGTGGACCGGCCGGACGTGGTCGGGCGGGAGCAGATTTTGCGCGTCCATGCCAAAAAGATCGTTCTGGCCCCGGGCGTGGACCTCACCGTCATCGCCCGCAAGACCCCGGGTTTTTCCGGGGCCGATCTGGCCAATGCCATCAACGAGTCCGCTTTGCTTGCCGCCCGCAAGGAAAAGGACGCCGTGGACATGGATGACCTCGAAGAGGCGGTTGACCGCATCATGGGCGGCCTGGAGAAGAAGAACCGGGTGATCAATCCCAAGGAAAAGCGTGTGGTGGCCTACCACGAGGCCGGCCACGCCATTGTCGCCACCTTCACCGACGGGGCCGACGCCGTGCACAAGATCTCCATCGTGCCGCGCGGCATCGGCGCTCTGGGCTGGACCCAGCAACTCCCCACCGAAGACCGCTACCTCATGAGCCAGACCGAGCTGCTCGGCAAAATCGATGTACTGCTTGGCGGGCGGGCTGCTGAACGGCTCATTTTCAGCGACGTTTCCACCGGGGCCCACAACGATCTGCAGCGGGCCACCGACATTGCCATGGCCATGGTCACCGAATACGGCATGGGGAAAACGCTCGGGCAGGCCACCTACCCGCGCCAGAACCGGCCGGTCTTTCTCTCGCCCGACCAGAGCGGTCTGGCCCGCCGGGAATATTCCGAGGCCACGGCCGCCCGCATCGACGCCGAGGTCAAAGACATCCTGGAGGCGGCCTACGGACGGGTTGCAGCACTGCTTGCCGCCAGAAGACCGGAACTGGAGCGCGTGGCCGGCGAACTGCTGGAACACGAGGTCCTGGACGAGACTGCGTTCAGGGCACTGCTCGGTGTGGCGGCTCCTGCCTCCGAACAGCAGACCGAGGCTTGAAATGCGCGCCCTGGTTCAGGCCTGGCCGGTTATGCTGTTGGCCGGGCTGATGCTTGTGTCGACGGAGAACGCTTCAGCCCAGATCCACTTCCAAAACGGCGAACCGTACATGACCGTACGAGACCCCGGACAGGCCGTGCCGGTTGGCGGCCCGAAAAAAGGCGCGCGGCCCCTGGCCGGTGGCAACAAGGTTTATCTGCACTCGGTTGCCGACGGCTGGGCGACGGTTGAACTGGACGAACCCGAAGGAATCTCCAGTAACGTGCGCC
Organism: Desulfovibrio sp. TomC; assembly: GCF_000801335.2. Classification (NCBI taxonomy): domain Bacteria; kingdom Pseudomonadati; phylum Thermodesulfobacteriota; class Desulfovibrionia; order Desulfovibrionales; family Desulfovibrionaceae; genus Desulfovibrio; species Desulfovibrio sp. TomC. The sequence continues at coordinate 8,797 of NZ_JSEH01000029.1, read as the reverse complement.
GCTACCGTCTGCCGCTGACGGCCCTGTCCGGCCAGCCCGGCAAGACCTTTGCGGACAAACCCGCCTGGCTGCCGTCCCCGGCCGAGGCCACGGCGGTCGCCCGGGACGTGGCGGCCTATGAGGACGACCAGTCGATCATGGTGCTCGAAGGCGCAGCCAAACCCCGGCGCATTGGCCAGGGAACCTCCCCGGCCCTGTCCCCGGACGGATCGCTCCTGGCCTATTCGCCTGCTCCCGAGGGGGGAGTGACCGTGGTCGATCTGGGCGGTCGGGCCACCCCCCGGCATTTTGCCGCCAAACCGACTGCAGTGCGTGAAATCCACTTCAGTTATGATGGCCGCCGGCTGGCCTGGAGGGTCGACGACCGCCGGCCCGCAGCAGTGCCCTTCGCGCCCCATGACCGCATCGAGATAGCCGACCTTTCGCAGCCCGCCCCGAAGCCGGTCGTCGTTGTCGGCGAGCAGTCTCCTGAAGTCTCCTTCCAAGGGTTCAACCGGGGAGGAACGGCCCTGGTTTTGTTCGACTACAACGCCGGCTCCGGCCTGGTGCGTTGGCTTGGCCTGGACGGGAAAACCCTGCGCCAGGAACCCATCACGACCTTCACGGACAAGACCCTGCCAAGCAGCGCCGACACGTATCTGCCAAGCCCGGCCGACGACAACCTGTTGCTGGTGGAGAGCGGCGTGAACCCGACGCCGGCCATGCAGCGCTGGCTCAACGACACCGGCTCGGCACTGTTCCTGTACGATGCTCAAAGCGGCACGAACTATCGCCTGACGCCCCGCACGCTGGCGGCGGTCACCCCGGCCTGGACGCCGGACGGACGGCGCATCTATTTTTCGGGTCTGCCGGAGACGCCGGCCAACGGGCGGCACAGGCTCTACCGCATGAATGCGGACGGGACGGGGCTCACGGACCTGGGCAAGGGATTTGCGCCGAGTGTGGGAACACGGCCTTAGGCCGACACGGTGCAACGCAGGAGCACAGCGGGAGCGCAGAGCCGGGAAATCCGGCGGGCAGGAACACAGGCAGGAGGCGCAAACGGGAAGCAGATTACGGCTTTCGCCCTTCCACCACCCGGTCGCAGCCGGCCAGATCGCGGCGAACGGCCACGTCGGCAAAACCGGCTTCGGTCAGGAGGCGGGCGGCGTCCGGCCCCTGTTTCCAGCCGATTTCGACCAGCAGCCAGCCGCCGGGGCGTAGCGCAGCAGACGCGGCCCGGGCCACCACCGGCACGGCCTCCAGGCCGGACTCACCGGGGACCAGGGCGGAAAGCGGCTCAAAATCGCGCACTTCCCGGGAACACTCCCGGTATTCGGCGACGCTGACGTAGGGCGGATTGGAGACGATGAGATCATAGCCGCCGTCGCAGGGCGGCAGCGCGGCGAAATCGGCTTCCACAAAGGCCAGGCGATCGGCCACGGCGTGGCGGACGGCGTTTTGCCGGGCGACTTCCAAGGCCGCCCCGCTTTGGTCCAGGGCCAGTCCCTGGGCGACGGGGAAAAGCGTGGCCAGGGTCACGGCCAAACAGCCCGACCCGGCGCCGAGGTCGGCAAAACGGGTGAGCGCGCCGTCCGGGAAAAGCTCCCGGGCGCGGTCGATTACGAGTTCGGTTTCGGGACGGGGGATAAGCGTGGCCGGGGTGACGGTAAAATCGAGGCCGTAAAATTCGCGTTCGCCAAGGATGTAGGCGGTGGGTTCGCCGCGACCGCGCCGGGCAATGAGCGGGCGCACAGCGTCAAGTTCGTCAGGGATCAACGGCCGGTCCATGGCCAAAATAAGCCCCAACCGGTCCATTTCCAGGGCTTTGGCCACCAAGAGCTGGGCGGACAGGCGCGGGCTGTCGATGCCCCGCTCGGCCAGATAGCCTTCGCTCTTGGCCAAAATTTCCCGCACCGTCGCCGCTTTTATGCCCATACCAACGCCCTGCTCCTCCCCCACTTTCCCCTTTCAAGAGTCTGCTTCGGCTGTTCCTGTCCGCAGCCGACCGAATTGCCAACCAGCCCCCAAAAGCCCTTGCACAACCTCTCCCGTCGAGGGGTCCGGGGGGATCATCCCCCCGGCCGCCGGAGGCACTCTTCCCGCTTCTCTCTCTGCTCCCCTTACGCTTACGCCGCGTCGGCCTGGGCTTTGAGGGCCTCGGCTTGGTAGTGGCCGATCAGCGCGTCGCACATTTCGTCGAGGTCGCCTTCGAGCACGGCGTCGAGCCGGTAGAGGGTCAAGTTGATGCGATGGTCGGTGATGCGGCCCTGGGGGAAATTGTAGGTGCGGATACGCTCGGAGCGGTCGCCGCTGCCGACCTGGGACCGGCGGGTGGCTTCCTGTTCCATGCGCTGCTTTTCCTGCTCGGCCTGGAGCAGCCGGGAACGCAGGACCTTGAGCGCCTTGGCCTTGTTTTTGTGCTGGGATTTTTCATCCTGGCAGATGACCACCAGGCCCGAGGGGATGTGGGTGACGCGCACGGCCGAGTCGGTGGTGTTGACGCTCTGGCCGCCGGGGCCGCTGGAGCGGTAGACGTCGATGCGCAGATCGCCCGGATCAAGGGCTACGTCGACTTCCTCGGCCTCGGGCATGATGGCCACGGTGACGGCCGAGGTATGGATGCGTCCCTGGGATTCGGTGGCCGGCACGCGCTGGACGCGGTGGGCCCCTGATTCGTACTTGAGCCGGCTGTAGACCTTCTCGCCCGAGATGGAGGCGATGACTTCCTTAAAGCCGCCGGTGCCGGTCTCGGACTGGCTCATGATCTCGACCTTCCAACGCTTGGTCTCGGCGTAGCGGGTGTACATGCGAAAGAGGTCGCCGACGAACAAGGCCGCTTCTTCGCCGCCGGTGCCGGCCCGGATTTCCAGCAGGATGTTTTTGTCATCCATGGGATCCTTGGGCAACAGCAGCAGCTTGAGCCGGACTTCCAGTTCCGTCTGCTGTTCCTTGAGGGCCTTGGCCTCGGCCTGGGCCAGCTCGCGGATGTCCGGATCGGCGTCCTGGGTCATTTCCTGGTTGTCTTCCAGGTCCCGGACGATCTGCTTGTACTCACGGTATGCGGCCACGAGGTCGCCGAGATCGGAGTGGGTCTTGGCCAGCTTGCGGTAGCGGTCCTGATCGGACAGGACGGCGGGATCGGAAAGTTGGCTAACCAGTTCCTCGTACTTGCGTTCGAGGCTTTCGAGCTTGGCGAACATGGGGCGTCTCCGGGGCGGGACACATAGGAAGCGTCCCCCGGCTTGAGGGTTGGCTGGGACCGGCGAGGCCGCAACGGGTCAGGCGGTCGGCTGGTCGGCAACTGCGCCGTCGAGTGCGGCCAGGGCCACCTCGATCTGGGCGTCGTCGGGTTCCTTGGTGGTGAGCATCTGCAAGAAAAGCCCGGGGGCCGAAATCAGGCGGCAGGCAAGATTCGTATGGAATTTGCCGGCAAGCTTAATGACTTCATAGGCCAGGGCGCTGACCGGAACCATGAGGACGAGCTTTAAGACAACAATATAGAGCTGCTTGATCCAGGCCGTGGCCGGGGCGTAAAACGTCAGCAGCCAGGGTACGAGAAAGGCGTAGAGCACGATGGAAATGGCCAGGACAAAGAGCAGGAAGGCTGTGCCGCAGCGGGGATGCAGCCGAGAAAAGCCCCGCGCGCCGGCCGGCGTCAGTTCCGCGCCCTGCTCATAGGCCCAAATGACCTTGTGCTCGGCCCCGTGGTACTGAAACACCCGGCGGATGTCCGGCAAAAAAGAGATTGCCGCCACGTAGCCAATAAACAAAACCATCTTGAACAACCCGTCCCAGACGTGGAAGCTCAAGTCCTCGACGCCGCCGGAAAGGCCCAGGCTGCGCATTCCGAGGGAAAACAGATGCGGCGTGACCACGAAAAGCAGCAAGGCGAAGCCGATGGACGCCGCCAGGGTCAGTCCCATGGCCAGCGGCCCCAACTCGGCGCCATCCTCGTCCTCCACGGCCACCTGGGCCGAGTAGTTGAGCGCTTTGATGCCGTTTATCAGGGTTTCGAGCAAAACAGGAAACCCGCGCACGAGCGGCTTTTTGAGCCACTTGGCAGCGGTGAGGGTGAACCACGGACGCACGTCGAGCAGGATGTCGCCGCCGGGCTTGCGCACGGCAATGGCCAGACGATCCCGATCGCGCATCATGACGCCTTCCATGACGGCCTGACCGCCCACGGTTGGCGAGGCCACCAGCAGGGGGAGCAGACGCAGAAAGCGCTTCATGGCTGTATCCTGAAGGTTGCCGCCGGACCTTTCGGCCCGGCGGATGCGGGCCAAGACCCCACTAGGCCTTGGGCTCAAATTTGGCGTACTTCTTCCGGAAGCGGTCGATGCGGCCGGCGGTGTCGAGGAAGCGCTGCTTGCCGGTATAAAACGGATGGCAGTTGGAGCAGACTTCGACCTGGACCAGTTCGCCCTTGGTGGACATGGCCTGGGCCTCGAAGCCGCAGTGGCAGCGAATCGTGGCTTTAAACGTCTTGGGATGGATATCTTTTTTCATAGCCTGGCTCCTTGAGAGTATCCCTTCCGGGAAAGCAGAATCAAGTAACGCCTTTCATGGTGCTTGGCAAGTCTTGCGACCGCACTTTCTTGCGGCCGTTCGCGTCGACTGGTTACGGGCCAAGCAGCAACAGACCGAGGGGGGACGAATTGACCGCGATGACGGTCCAGGACGTCGTGGTCGGCGAGACGGCGTCCTGCCAGTTCCCGTTGCCGTCCTCCCCGAGGACCGCCAGGGTATGCGTGCCCAACGAAAGGCCTGCCAGGGAAATCGCAGTCGTGATCGAAGCCTGCTCACTCCAGTCGCCAGCGTCAAGGCGGTATTTGTAGGCCACCACCCCCGTGCCGCCGACGGTGATCGTCGCCGACCGAGACACCGTGGGCGAGGACGGCGCATTGTCCAGGACGGCGACCACCACGGCGATCGTGCCGCCGCGCACGCAACGGGCGTAAGACGTGTAGGATTTGCTGAAATAGTAACTGGTATAGCCGGTTTTGAAATCGACATAGATGCCATTATTCGGATGCCCATGACGTGTTGAACTCGTCCAATACGCATCTGATTCCGCTGTAAAAGCAGAATATATCGCCGGATTCGAATTTGTATAATCTATTATGGACATCAGTTCTTTGAAATTCGGCAGTCTCCATCCTCCACTTCCCGCAGCCTGTTTCGATTCGCAATACGACAAGGCATCCTTCCACGACAATTTTGTCGTGCTCCCATGGCTTTCCCACACAAGACCTGTACTGTTATCCGTTACTGTTCCATCATCGTTAGAAATAAAATTTTTTGTCGCGCTATCCCCCCTGACGCAACGTGTATAGCTCACTTTGGAATCCGAATCATGATCTGAAAACCAATACTGGTAGTTTATTCCCCAGTGCTGCGTGTTGTCATCAATAAAAACTGTCGACCCCATATATCCGGCACTAAACGATCCACTAAAAATATTATTCCATGCCGGTTCAGACGTAGCAAGACTTATAATTGAAATCAATTCTTCCTGATTCGGCAAGCGCCAATCGTCATACGTTCCAAGCGAACTATCAGCGCAATAGGCTGCCAAATCCGAATAAATCAATTTCGTCGTGTAAGGATATCTATCCCACAACAGGCCAGTCACATTATCTCTGACAATACCATCCACGGGTACCGTGTAGGACATTGGCAAGCCGGCCCTGTAATTGCCATCCTGGCCGTAATAGTCCTCGCCTGGGTTGGGACAGGCAATCTGGGCCGTGTCGCTATAACACAAGGTCTGTCCTGTCGCCGACAGCGCATAGGCCGCAGCTTGTCCGCTTCCTGCTCCGACAAGACAGAGACAGGCCAGAAGCGTTCCCATAATACGCCAAGCCACATTGCCTGAGAATGGTGATATAAAGACGACCATACAGCACCTCTCCCAGCCGCATCCGGATATTTTGCGCATGCGGCAACAGGTTCGCGATGTTATGGAACCGCCCGTTCCGTTTTCCGCTACACTGCGAAATCCCGGAACAAATCAATCCAAAGACTACAGGCGAATCAAAAGGAATCCAATCCCGGTCAACTATATCACAACAACAACACCGTAGCAACACATCGTCTCAGAGATAACACACGGTCATAAAATGACTTTTTAGTGTCGGCTTGCCTGCGGTTCAAAAAAGGCTTGCCCCTGGTCGACCGCCTGCGGCCGCAGACAATTCCGCAGCAGTCGTCAACGCCCGGCTTTGAACTTTGCCGCCTGCCGTGGTAAACAAAGCTTTACGATATCCGACAACAAGGAAGCAGCATGTCTATCTTCAGCAAAAACCCCAAGCTCGCCGCCCTCTTCCGTACCCATTCCAGCCAGATCGCCGCCGCCGAAGGCCTCAGCCCCGAGGTCATCGAAGCGGCCGTCAATGCCGGCACCATGGTCATCCTGGCCAACCCGGCCCACCAGGCCGTCACGCCGACCGTCATCGGCCAGCCGGCCAAGGTGAAGGTCAACGCCAATATCGGCACCTCCATGTTCGTCACCGACGTGGCCATGGAGATGGAAAAAGTGGCGCTGTGCAAATCGGCCGGGGCCCACACCCTTATGGACCTGTCCACGGCCGGCGATCTGGAAGCCATCCGGGCGGCCATCCTTTCGGCCACTGACCTGCCGCTTGGCACTGTGCCGCTCTACGGCGTGACCCAGCGCCACATCGTCAAAGGCGGCGACCCGAGCGATTTCACCGTGGCTGAAATCCTCACCGAAATCGCCAAGCAGGCCGAGGCCGGCGTGGATTTCATGACGCTCCACTGCGGCATCACCCGCCGGGGCGTGGAACTGGCCGCCGAGGGCGGCCGCATCACCGGCATCGTCTCGCGCGGCGGCTCGATCCTTGGTCGCTGGATGCGCCGGCATGACGCGGAAAACCCCTTTTTGACGCACTACGACGACATTCTCGACATCTGCCTGGCCCATAATGTGACCATCAGCCTGGGCGACGGCCTGCGGCCCGGCTGCGGCGCCGATGCCGGCGACGGCGCCCAGTGGGAGGAAGTGATCAATCTCGGCCGTCTGGCCGCCCGGGCCAAGGCTCACGGCGTCCAGACCATGATCGAGGGGCCGGGGCATGTGCCGCTGCACCTTGTCCAGGGCCAGATCCAGGGCATCAAGCGTCTGACCGACGGCGCGCCGCTCTATGTCCTCGGACCGCTGACCACCGATTGCGCCCCGGGCTACGACCACATCGCCGGGGCCATCGGCGGCGCCCTGGCCGCCTATTTCGGCGCGGATTTCCTGTGTTACCTGACGCCGGCCGAACACCTCACCCTGCCCAACGTGGCCGACGTGCGGGCCGGCATCAAGGCCAGCCTCGTGGCCGCCCAAAGCGCCGAGACCGCCCTGGGCCGGCCCTTGGCCGTGGCCCGGGACCGCGACATGTCCAAGGCCCGGGCCGAGCTTGACTGGGAGGCCATGACCGAATTGTCCCTGGATCCGGATATGGTGCGTGAGCGCCGGGGAGCGCACAGCAAGGAAAAGGAATGCGCCATGTGCGGGGCCATGTGCGCCATGCGCATGATGACCGGCGATCATTTCGAGGCCGCACCCGCCTCGGGCGACGGCTGCAACGCCAAAAAATAACCCTGCCCTGTCCGGGAGAACGCCATGCCTACCCTGGTCCTCGTGCGCCACGGCCAAAGCGTCTGGAATCTGGAAAACCGGTTCACCGGCTGGACCGACGTGGGCCTGACCCCGCAAGGACAAGCCGAGGCAGCGGCGGCGGCCAAGCTGCTGGCCGAGGGCGGCTACGACTTCGACGCCTGCCTGACCTCGGTGCTCTCCCGGGCGGTCAAGACGCTTGACATCATGCTCGAAGGGCTGGACCGGCTGTGGTTGCCGGTCAGCAAGTCCTGGCGCCTAAACGAACGCCACTACGGGGCGCTCCAGGGCCTCAACAAGGCCGAGATGGCCGCCAAGTACGGCGAGGAACAGGTGTTTGTCTGGCGCAGAAGCTACGACACCCCGCCCCCGGCCCTTTCGGCCGACGACGAACGCTTTCCCGGCCGCGACCGGCGCTATGCCGCCCTGACCGACGCCGAGTTGCCGCGTTGCGAGTCGCTCAAGGACACCGTGGCCCGGGTCCTGCCCTACTGGCACGAGGTCATGGCCCCGGCCATCGCCTCGGGCACGCGCCTTTTGGTGGCCGCCCATGGCAACTCGCTGCGCGCCCTGGTCAAATACCTCGACGGCATTGACGACGCGGCCATAAGCGAACTCAATATCCCGACCGGCGTGCCGCTGGTCTACGAGCTGGGCGACGATCTTGCGCCGCTTCGCCATTACTATCTCGGCGATCCCAAGGCCGTGGCCCAAAAAGCCGCTGCCGTGGCCGCCCAGGGCAAGGCCGGCTGAGCCTCCCCGCCACCCCGAACGCACAAAGGGCGGCCCCCGGATTGGGAGCCGCCCTTTTTCAGGTCGCGGTCAGAGCGTCGGCTACTGCGGCGGACACGGTCCCTTGACCGGCACGTAAACCACTTTGTCGCCTTGGAACTGCTCGATATAGCAGGTGTTGTTGACATTGTAATAGGTCATGCCGGCGATGGTGACGGCCGCGGCCGCGGCCGGCAAGGCCCACAGCCAGGGACCGGGGGCCACAGGCGGCGGCGGCCCCCAGGGACGCATGCCGGGCGCCGGCACAGGCACCGGCACGGGCGCAACCGGAATCGGCGGCCGGGGGCCGGGACCATAGCCGGGCACGGGCGAACCGATGGGCACGGGCGGACGCGGGGCATACCCGGGCGGACGTCCCGGAGCTACCGGCACCGGGCCGGGCATAGGGGCGTAATT
>NZ_JSEH01000028.1 GCF_000801335.2 Desulfovibrio sp. TomC | reverse complement strand
GGTAACCCCCTCCCGGACCCTCCCTGACAGGGGGAAAGGGGATCGTGGCGAGAAGGCCCCCCTCGCGCAACTGCCGCTCACCGGCTCGGCATCGCGCCCTGTCAAATCAAACGTCCCCCATCAAGCGCTTTTTTTTCACGCTCCCGCTCAACGTCGCGGCAACGCCACCACCCCCTTACCCCAGTTGGGGGGTCCGGGGGCCTCAGGCCCCCGGCCGCCGGAGGCATGCCTCCCCCCTTTTCTCTTGCCCCTGCGACCGCGTCCACTTGGTAGACTGCGGGCGACGTTTGGGCGACAAGACTGGACTGCGGATGCAGCCCCGCTCCCTTAAGAATCGATTGGAAGAGCCGAAGGGATGGCTGAAGACGGCCGGGCGGCCGGGGAGGAAACGATGAAACGCATGCTACTCGTGATCCTGGTCCTGACGCTTAGCCTGGGCAGCCTGCCCAGCCGGGCGGCAGCCTTTGACGAACAGGCCGTGCTGATCTGCGCTTTCCGCCAGGCTCTGGCCATTTTGACCTGCAAGGAGCCGGAAAAGTACAGCTTCCTTGGCATCCGCGACGGCGTCTACGTGTTCAACAGCCACTATGCCAAAGGGTTCGCCGACTTCTACGTCCAGATAAACGGCGATCTGGCCATCTTCTCCAGCCGGGTGTGGCATGGCCGGATGCCGTCCGGGCGCATCATCCGGGACACCACTGCCGGCTGCATCACCGTGGCCATTGATCCCCTGCCCTGCTCCGCCTTCAAGACCGCCCGCTGCTGCGGCAGCCAGTAGATCGCCAAGCGGCAAACCCTCGCAACCCCGGCCGCCGGCGGCGTTGGCTGGTCCATGGGCCAGCCGACGCCGCCGGAAACACCGACGGCATCAGGATGCGCCGCCCAGGGCTGTGGCGGCCGTGTTGCCGCTGGTCGACGAGCTCGAACTCTCTTCATTCTGGAGCGCCTCGGCGTAGGCGGTCTGGAGTTGGGCCAATTCGTTTTGCAATTCCATCTTCTGCGTCTTTTTCTCGTCCTCGGAAAGCTGCTCGCTATCAAGCTGCTCAATTTCCTTTTGTAGCTGCTCGATCTGATCCTTGAGTTCGTCCGAGGTGGTGGTGTCTGTTTCGTCCTCCGAATCACTGCTGCTGGCCGAGCCGGAGCCCTTGGCCCCGCCGCTGCCCTGGGCCGAGGCGGTGGACTCGGCGGCGCTCGAACCGGCGGCAGCAGTGGTCGTGGACGTGGCGGAGGCTTCCTCGGTCGTGGCCGTGGTCGCCGAGGCGGCGGTGGTCGCGGCGTTGCTGGCCGTCTGGCCCGTGCCCAGACTGTAGGCCAGGGCTTTGCCCTCGTCCGAGATGGTCACGGTGTCGCCGGAAGCGGACGTGCTCGAAGACGAGCCGCCCGAGGTCGTTTTGGCGGTGGCCGTGAGGCCCGAACTGGCAGAGGTGAGCGACTGGGAGGTGTTCGCATACAGTGTCAGGGACGTATCAATGGCTGCCATGGCAACCTCCTTTTGTATGAGCACCTATCGGACGACATTTCTGATTGTTTAGGACAGAAATAAAAAAAATAGCGACAATAATTTTTTATGAATTCTGTATCTTTTGCAAACAAAAGGCGTCACATTCTTTTGCACTGCAAATAAATAATGGCAGAGCGCACAGTACTGTACACTCTGCCATCGTATATTTTGTCAACTTCCTGTCGGCTCTTGGCCGACATAGTTCCCCAGAGCCTCGGGCGCTGCTTTTCTCTCCGGAGGCTCTGCCTTCTATACGAAAAGACGCCGGCCGAAGACAACCGGTTACAGAAATAACGGCACAAAAGGGGACGTTGGGAGAAAAAGGGGCACGGCGAAACCGGCGGCCCGGGGCAGGGAAGAACGTCAGGCCGGCGGCCCGGCCACGGACGTCAGACCGGAGAGCAGCCGCAGCCGCCGTCCAAGGCCTCCCGGAGCAGCTGCAGGGCCGCGTCCTTGTCCACCGGGCGCGAGAACATGAAGCCCTGCGCCTTGTCGCAATCGGCAAAGCGCAGTTTGTCGAGCTGGTCCTGATGCTCGACCCCCTCGGCAATGACGGTCAGGCCCAGGCTGCGGGCCAGGGCGATGATGGATTTGACGATTTCCTGGCTCTCGCCGTTGCAGTCGTCGCCGCTGATAAAGGACCGGTCGATCTTCAGGTGGTCGATGGGCAGCTGGCGCAGATAGGACAGGGAGGAATAGCCGGTGCCGAAGTCGTCGATGGCGATCTTGACTCCGAGCTTCTTTAAGCGGTTGAGTTCCCCGGCCGTGTGCTGGGCGTCGTGCATGAGCACCGACTCGGTGATCTCAAGCTTGAGGCAGGCCGGGTCCAATCCGGTTTCGGCCAGCACCCCGGACACATGTTCCACCAGCCCGTCCTTGACGAACTGGCGGCAGGACACGTTGACGCTGACCGAAAGCGCCCCGGCCTCGGGCATCGTAAGCTGCCAGGACCGCAGCTGGCGGCAGGCCTCGGTGATGACGAAACGGCCAAGCGGCAGGATCAGCCCGGTCTCCTCGGCCAGCGGGATAAAGCGCACCGGCGGCACCAGCCCCCGGATGGGATGATCCCAGCGCACCAGGGCCTCAAAACCCTCGATCCGACCGCTTTGGACATCGACAATGGGCTGGTAGTGGAGCAGCAGCTCGCCCCGCTCCAGGGCCGCGCGCAGATCGGCTTCCAGGGTGATGGCCTCAAGGATTTCCTGGTGCATCTGGCGATCAAAGATCATGGAGGTGCGGCCCGATTCCTTGGCCCGGTACATGGCGATGTCGGCGTCGCGCAAAATGTCTTCGGCGCTCGTGTAGTCCAGGGTGCGCAGCACAATGCCGATGCTGGCCCCGGGAGTGACCGTGGAGCCGCACAGGACGCAGGGCCGGCCAAGGACCGTGCCGATGCGTTCGACCACGGTCATGACCTCTTTCTTGGACTTGAGTTCCTCCAGGATGATGGCGAACTCGTCTCCGCCCAGGCGGGCCACGGTGTCCATGGTGCGCACGCAGGACAACAGCCGCCGCGACACTTCGATGAGCAGCTGGTCCCCGGCCTGATGCCCCAGGGTGTCGTTTATGCCCTTGAACTTGTTGAGGTCGATCATGAGCACGGCATACTGGTAGTCGCTGCGGCGTTTGCCGCGCGTCAGCGCCCGGTCCAGGCGGTCGGCAAACAGGCTGCGGTTGGGCAGCCCGGTCAGGGCGTCGTGGAAGGCCTGATGGGTGATCTGCTCCTCAAAGGCCTTGCGCTCGGAGATGTCCTGATACACGTAGACGATGCCCTGGACCCGGCCGCCGATTTCAATGGGAAAGCCGATCATGGACACCGGGATGAGCCGGCCGTCGCGGTGCTGCCGAAACGTCTCGCGCACCAGCGTGTTGCCCGACAAAATGGCGTTTCGGGTGCTCTCGCACTCGCCAAGCAGGTGATCGGGCACGATATAGGTGCGCATGCCGAAACCCTTGATCTCCTCAGCCCTGAAGCCGAAAAGATTTTCAAAGGCGTGGTTGGCGTCCACGATGTTGCGGTGCATGTCGATAAGCGCAATGGCCTGGGGGGAATTGGCAAAAAGCTGGTCGAAATAGGCCCGCTGGGCGGCCAGCTGTTCCTCGGCCCGCTTGCGGTCGGTGATGTCCACCACCGTGCCTTCGTAGTAGACCGCCTCGCCGGAGGCATCGCGCACCACCCGGGCATTTTCGGAAATCCAGATGACGGCCCCGTCTTTTTTCCGGATCTGCGACTCGAAGTTGTGCACCTCGTCATGGGCCGAAAGCCGGCGCACGAAGTCGTCGCGCCGCCTGGGATCGACGTAGAGCTGGTTTTTGATGTCCCGGAAATACTCGGTCATCTCGGCCACGGATACAAAGCCGTAGATGCGGGCCAGGGTGCGATTGGCCTCCAGATAGCGGCCGCCGGGGGTGGTCTGAAAGATGCCCTCGACGGCATTTTCAAAGATGGAGCGGTACTTGCGCTCGGCCGCGTCGAGCTGTTCCTCGGCCCGGCGACGCCCGGAAATATCCCGAAAAATCACGCAGGAGATGGTCTTGCCGCCGCTGTCCCCCACCGGAAACTGGGACAGGCTCACATCCACCGTGCCGCCGTCGTGGGCGCCCCAGCGGGTTTCCCGCAAAAAGGCCGCGCCGGACAGACTCCAGACCTCGCCCCCCCCGTCGCCGTCCCTGTCCACGGCCGGACGCACCACCGCCCGCAGATCCCGCCCGACAACCTCGGCCGCGTCCACGCCAAAGAGGGCCTCAAAGGCGGCATTGACTGCAAGCACGATACCGTCGGCATCGCGCAAGAGGGCTGCGTTGGGAGAGCATTGGAAGATGCGCTGGTGGACGTCTTCCGGGACATCGGGGAGCAGCCCCGGGGAATGCATGGCCATACTGTCGCCCCTGGTAAAGATGCGGGAGCTTTGCAACAAGGACGTTTGATTGTCAACATCCTGAAATATTGGAATTAAATTATAGAACAAAACAGTTTTGCTACACTTTTGTCAATGATCGTACCCGGTTGCCCTGGCGAGAAACGGCCAGACCGGCCGCCGAGCGGGCAAAAGGAATATTCAACATTGACGGGCGAAAATCAGGGGGTATAACGGGGATGCTGTGAAATCCTCTTCCATGGGGAACAGGACGTCACCGCCGCGCGTTTGCTGGCGGCGCGCCAACCGGCGCGGCAAAACATGAAGGAGGCTTTTATGAAGAGTCGTCTCATCTTCCCACTGTTTGCGCTCGCGTTTGTGTCCGCCTTGTTCTTTGCCTGTACCGCTGCGGCCCAGGCCACGCCGCCAGCCATGAAACAGGCTCCGATGACGCAGCCCATGGGAACCCAGGCCATGGCGATGGGCCTGAGCTCGCAACAGCGGGCCATCCTGGCCGAGGCCTGGACCCTGACCCCCCAGCGGACGGCCAGGACGGGGTTCACGGGGTTGCCGCTTCGCAACTGTGAAGGGACCTACTGCGGCGAGCTGGCCAAAATGCCCAGCTGCACCCCGGTGGACATCCTGGTCGACGACCGGGAAGGCTGGGCTTTGGTGCACGTGCCAAGCATCAACCTGTACGGCTGGGTCAACACGAACAACATTTTCTAGACCGCCGGCCCGCCCCGGTCCGGGCAGAGCAGACAACGGCCGGAACAACGCCGCCTCGGGCGGCGTTGTTCCGGACCCCGATCCGATTTGACCTCGCCAGCCTATTCCCGTAAAATTCCCGTTTTCCTGCGGCCGGCCTCCGGCCGTGCCCAATCCTGTCTCCACGAGGTCCAGCCATGCCCGCACGCGACGCGGAAGAGTCGGCCAAATCCGCCCCGGCCCCGGCCCGGGACTTCATCCGTCAGATCGTCGACGAGGACAACCGCACCGGCAAATGGGGCGGCCGCGTCCATACCCGTTTTCCGCCCGAACCCAACGGCTACCTGCACATCGGCCACGCCAAGTCCATCTGCCTCAATTTCGGGCTGGCCCGGGACTTCGGGGGCATGTGCAACCTGCGCTTTGACGACACCAATCCGGCCAAGGAAGAAGTGGAATACGTCGACGCCATCAAGGACGACGTGCGCTGGCTCGGCTTTTCCTGGGACGACCGGATGTTTTATGCCTCGGACTATTTCGAGAAGCTCTACGCCTTTGCCGAGCAGCTCATCGAAAAGGGTCTGGCCTACGTCGACGACCTCTCCCAGGAGGAAATCCGGGCCTACCGCGGCACATTGACCGAGGTCGGCAAAAACAGCCCCTACCGGGACCGCGCCCCGGCCGAAAACCTCGACCTCTTCCGGCGGATGCGGGCCGGCGAATTTCCCGACGGGGCCAAGGTGCTGCGGGCGAAAATCGACATGCAAAGCCCCAACGTGGTGCTGCGCGACCCGGTCATCTACCGCATCAAGCATGTGGAGCACCACCGCACGGGCAACGCCTGGTGCATCTATCCCATGTACGACTACACCCACTGCATTTCCGACGCCCTGGAAGGCATCACCCATTCCATCTGCTCGCTGGAATTCGAGAACAACCGGCCGCTCTATGACTGGGTGCTTAACAACCTGCCGGTGCCCGGCCATCCGCAGCAGATCGAATTTGCCCGGCTCAACCTGTCCTATACCGTGCTCAGCAAACGCAAGCTCATCCAGCTGGTCACGGAAAAGGCGGTATCCGGCTGGGACGACCCCCGCCTGCCGACCTTAAGCGGCATCCGCCGCCGGGGGTACACCCCCGAAGCCATGCGGGATTTCTGCGAGCGCATCGGCGTGTCCAAGGCCGACAGCCAGGTGGACATGGCCCTTTTGGAACACTGCCTGCGCGAGGATTTAAACCGCCGGGCCAAGCGGCTCATGGCCGTGCTGCGGCCGCTCAAGCTCGTCATCGAGAACTATCCCGAGGGCAAGGTGGAGGACATCCACTTCCCCTACCACCCCGAGGACGAGTCCATGGGGGCGCGCACCGTGCCCTTTACCCGCGAGCTCTATGTCGAACGCGACGACTTCATGGAAACGCCGGCCAAGAAATGGTTCCGGCTGGCCCCGGGGGCCGAGGTCCGCCTGCGCCACGCCTACTACGTGACCTGCACCGCGGTGATCAAAGACCCGGCCACCGGCGAGGTGACGGAACTGCGCTGCACCCACGACCCGGCCACCAAGGGCGGCTGGTCCGACGACGGCCGCAAGGTCAAGGGCACCATCCACTGGGTTTCGGCCGCCCATGCCCTGCCGGCCGAGGTGCGCCTCTACGACCGGCTTTTCACCAAGGAAAACCCGTCCGAGGGCAAAGGCGATTTCAAGGACTCGCTCAACCCCGATTCCCTTGAGGTCATCGAAAACGCGCTCATCGAACCGGCTCTGGCCGACATTGCCGTCGGCGAAAACGTCCAGTTCGAGCGGCTGGGTTACTTCTGCGTGGACAGGGATTCGACCGCGGCCAAGCGGGTGTTCAACCGCTCGGTGGCGCTCAAGGATTCCTGGACCAAGGGCGGCCGGTAAAAGGATTTGAACGCCCCGGCCGCCCGCCCTTCAGGGGCCGGGGCGGGCGGCGGCCAGCCGAACGAGACAGAACACTGCGCGCATCCATCAATGCGCGCGGTGTTTTCGCGTCTGAGGCGCACGGGGGAAAAGATTGGCAACGGTCGCCCAGCCCAGCCGGCCCAGTCGCTTCAGGGAAGCCCAGGGGACCGGTCTGGCCAGGCGTCGCGCCCCCGGCGCCGCAAATGAAAAAGGACTTCCGGGTCGCCATCCCTGAAGTCCTTTTTCTAAAATTGTGTCTGAAGAGGAAGGATATTTCCTTTTTAGCAAGAGCCGGGCCAATAGGGAAAACTCTCCTCCAATCGTAAAAAAACAAGATGTTCCAGTGAGTTAAAAACAGCGTCCGATGTCCTCAGACCCCGTGTGCGTCGGCGTCGGAGTACAGAATATTGTACCGGCCGAACCAGGCCGCCAAAGCGGGTACAAGATTTTGCACAATCCACTGCCGCACCGGATGCACCCTCTGGCAAAAGATACGGGCCGGGTATAGTGTGGACCCTGGATAACGCCCGGGAATCCCCCCGCACCCTCTAACCCACAGAGAAATTCTATGCGTCCGATTCTTCTCGCCACTGGCTGTCTCGTGGCCGTCTGCCTGATCGCCGCCTGTACGCCCAAGCCGGTAACCGATTCGGAATTTCGGGGCTTCTGCTATACCTCCGAGGGAGGGCGGAGCAACTCGTGCGACACCATCAACATCTGCAACACGTACGATTCCCAGGCTATTTCGGTCAAACATACATCCCGTAAAGCCTGCGTTGACGCTTGCGCCGCCACAAGCAACGCGCTGACCGGCCCCAATCAGTTCAACGGCTGCATGCCAACCATTGGCGTCGGACTCGCCTGGTGCACCAAATACTGCAACAGCAACTACGCCGAGTGACCCTTTGCGTCCGGACACCTCCAAAGGCATGGCGGACTGGCGCCGGCGCAGGCCCCGGGCGTTTGAGGTTTGTCGACAACCCTGGCCACAATATAAAAAAGTGTATCGCCCGACTGGACGGTCACGGCTGACAGCGTCGGACAATTCATAGGCAACCGCTTAAAATGACTTGTCATATATGGAATTCACCGCCCCAACGCCCGTTTGGCGCGCGACGTGCAAAGACCATCCCTGATTTTTCGGGGAGGACCACGTTATGTCGCTTGAAAGTGCCAAGGCCTTTGTCGCCCGCCTGCATGAGGACCCGCAATTTCGCTGGGCCCTTGGCGAATGCAAAAACAAGTGGGAACGCCGCCGTTTCGTCATCCTGGAAGGCTATCGGTTCAGCCCGGCCGAACTGGTCTGCGCCACCAGCCCGGCCGGCCAGGCCTCGCCTGAACGGGCCGCAGTCATCGACCGGGTGCGCCGGCAGCACGGCGACGCCTCGTACGCCTTCATGTAGCCGCCCAGGCGACCGGACATGAACGCCTCTGGTCGCCTCCCTGTCCAGCCCCGGCCCCTGGCCGCAACGGCCGTGCGCGGCTCAGGCCGCAGGCCCGGCCCTGTTCGCCTGCTGGGGATACTGCTGTGGCTGCCGTGGCTGCTGTGCCTCGGGGGCACGCCGGTCCAGGCCGCGCCCCGGACGCCGCCAGGCATCGATATCCGCTCCCGGCTGACCGAGGCCGAACAGGCCTACCTGGACGCCCATCCGGTGTTGCGCGTGGGCGTGTCCAACGGCCAGACGCCCTTCCAAAGCATCGTGCGCGCCCCCGACGGCACGCCCCGCTTCCAGGGATTGGCCGCCGACTATCTCGATGTCCTGTCCGCCATGCTCGAGGTGACCTTCAGCCCGGCCTTTGACATCACCTTCACCCGCGCCCTGGAGATGGCCCAGACCGGCGGCATCGACCTGTTTGCCTGCATCACCGACACCCCCTCCCGCCGGACCTTTTTGCACCTGACCCGGCCCTATGCCAGCCATCCCTACGTCATGATCGCCCGGTCCGGCCCGGATATGGCCTGGAACCTGGCCGATCTGGCCGGCCGGACCGTGGCCGTGGCCCCCACGTTTTTTGCCTACGAACGCCTGCAAAACGAACGCCCCGATCTGGGGGCGCAATTCGATTTCAAACGCAACGCCATTGAGGCCGTGACCGCCGTGGCCAATGGCCAGGCTGACGCCTGTTTTCTCAATCTCGTGGCGGCAACAGGCATCATCCGGGAACACGGCTTTGACAATCTGCGCATCGTCGCCACCATGCCCTGGCCCGACAACGCCATCTGCATGGGCTCGCCCGACGCCGTACTGGCCTCCATCCTGCAAAAAGCCCTGGACGCCATCCCCCAGGAACGCAAAACCGCCCTGGCCGCCCGCTGGTTCGACGCGGCGACTTTTCCCGGACAATCCCCGAAACGGCTGCCCGGGCGCTGGCTCCTGGTCGGCGCTCTGGCCGGACTGCTGGTGAGCGCGGTCTGGTGGTGGCGACGCCGCCTGCGCACCGAGGTGGCCCGGCGAAAAGCCACCGAGTACGACCTCAACCAGCACCGGGAAATGCTTGAAGCCGTGCTCAACGCCACAAGCGACGCCATCATGGTCCTCGACGAATCCTACCACGTGGTCATGATCAACAAAACCGGGGCCGAGCGTTTCGGGCTGGCCGTCGAATCCATGCTGGGCCGGGGCATCCTGGAACTGACCGACGCGCCCGTGGCCGCCGCCCGGCGCGAGCGCTACCGCAACGTGCAGGAAACCGGCCTGCCCGAGCGCTTCACCGACAAACGCGCCGGACATATCTACGAAAACACCGTCTATCCCATACCGACGGCCCCCGGCGGCAAACTGCGTCTGGCCATCTACGCCCGGGACGTCACCGAACAGCTGGCCGCCGATCAGGCCCTGCGCCAGAGCCAGGAACGCCTGGCCAACATTTTCCGCCTCTCCCCGGTGGTGGTCACCATCAGCACCCTGGCCGAGGGCCGTTATCTCGACGTCAACGAGGCGTTTTACACCATCTCCGGGTATGCCCGCAGCGACGTCATCGACCGCACCCCCGGGGAACTGGGCCTGTGGCTCAATCCGACCGACCGGGACCGCATCACCCAGGCCATCGAACGTGACGGGCAGGTGCGCAACATGGAACTGCGGCTGCGGATGCGCAGCGGCCAGCTGGGCACGGTCCTGTTGTCGTGCACGCCCATGGAGGCCTACGGCGAGGCCTGCCTGCTGTCCGTGATCGTGGACATCACCGGCCGCAAAACCATGGAAGAGGCCCTGCGCCTGGCCAAGGATTCGGCCGAAGCGGCCAATCAGGCCAAGAGCCGCTTCCTGTCCACCATGAGCCACGAAATCCGAACCCCCATGAACACCATCCTCGGCATGGTGGATGTCTTGCGCGACACGCCGCTCTCCTCCCGGCAGCAGGACTTCCTGCGCACCCTGGAAGTGGCCGGCGAATCCCTCATGGCTCTTTTGACCGACATTCTCGAACTGTCCAAGATCGAGTCCGGCGTCCTGGAACTGACCCGGGAAGCCTATGATCCGGTCGAACTGTTGCACCACGCCGCCGCCCTCCTCACTCCCCAGGCCACGGCCAAGGGCCTGGTCGTGCGCGTCGAATCCGCCCCGGACGTGCCCAGGGAGGCCTGGGGCGACCCGGGGCGCATCAGCCAGATCCTGGTCAATCTGGCCGGCAATGCCGTGAAATTCACCGCCAAGGGCGAAGTGGTCCTGCGCCTGTCCGTGCTGCCGGCCCGGCTGGCCCGGGAGGATCTGCTCTTTTGCGTGTCCGACACCGGCATCGGCATCGCTTCGGAAAAACGCGAAGCCATTTTCAAGCCCTTCACCCAGGCCGACTCCTCCACCACCCGGGCCTACGGCGGCACGGGACTGGGGCTGGCCATCTGTTCCCTGCTGGTCGACGGCATGGACGGCCGGTTGTGGGTGGAATCCACGGCCGGGGCCGGCAGCGCGTTTTACTGCGCCCTGCCTCGCGACGCCCGCAGACACAATGAGCCGCCCGCCCAGCTGCTCCAGACCATTTCCGCCCGTCAGGCCCGCCCGGCGGCGACCGATCGGCGCAGCCTGCTCATTGTCGAGGACAGCGAACCCAATCGCCTGTTGTATGAAGCCTTTCTGGAAGGCCTGCCCCTGGCCGTCACCTACGCCCATACCGGCGCCCAGGCCCTGGAACGACTCGAGACCGCCCAATTTGACGCCGTGATCATGGATATCCAGCTGCCCGACATCGACGGGATCACCGTCATTGAGGAGCTCCGCCGGCGTGAAGCCGCCGCCGGACGCCCCACCACCCCGATCATGGTGGTCACCGCCTTTGCCTTCCGCGAAGAAAGCGGTCGGGCCGCCGCCGCCGGGGCCGCCGTCCTGCTCACCAAGCCCATCCAGAAAGGACCGTTCCTGGACGGGCTGGCCGGTCTCTTTGCGCCGGATGACCACGGAACAGCGGCCTCCGATACAGCTGCATGGACAATGCCCGGCAATTCGCAGTAAGAGGAGTAATGGGCAATGGCCCACTGCCAAGGAGGCATGACAATGGCTGCAAAGACACCCCCCGCCGAGGCCATGGCCGCAGAACTGCGCGAACTCATCCGCCATGCCGGCGTCCTGGTCGACGCCACGGCTGAAGAAGCCGACGAACGCGTCCAGAAGGCCCGCGAACTTTTGGGGAAACGGCTGGAGGCCGCCAAGAGCAAATACGCCGACCTGGACGACATCCTCGATGCCAAAATCCAGGCTGCCGATCGCATCATCCACGAAAAACCCTACCATGCCGTGGGCGGCTCGTTTCTCTTCGGGCTGCTGCTTGGCTGGTTCATGAGCCGCAAGTAGCGTGGCCGACACGTTTGCCGCCCTCTCGGAGCTGATGGGCACGGCCGGGCGCATGGCCGGGCTGGCCTTGGATATCGCCGCAGACCGCCTGGAACTGTTGGGGCTTGAGGCCCGCGAGGTGAAAATCCGCCTCGTCCAACTGATGCTGCTGGCGTTTTTGGGCGCAGCCCTGTTTCTGATGGGCCTGGCCCTGGCCATCCTGGCCGTGTTCCTGGCCCTGCCGCCCCAGTGGCGTCTCGCTGTGGCGGCGGGAGGGGGCGCGGCGCTGCTTGTGGCCGGGGCGCTGACCCTTTTTGCCCTGCGCCGCCGGCTGGCCCGGCTGCCCCTGGCCTTTTCCCAATCCGTGGAGGAACTGAAAAAGGACCGGGCATGTTTCTAGACGGACAACTGCGCGCCCTGGCCGACAAACGCCGGGCCATTGCCCTGCGGGGAGAGCTCTCCCGCCGATTGGCGCGCCTGGAAGCGAGTCTTGGCCGCGCGGCCTTCTCCCGCAGCCTCAACAACCTGACCCTGGGCCTGGGGATCGCCCGCTGGTTTGTTGCCCGGATCCGCGGGCGCTGACCGGCGTCCAAACCCTGCCCCCTTCGGGGCATGAGGACGGCAAGAGGCGCGAGGTGAAGCTCTTTTCCACCATGTCCATTCGGGGCGGCCTGGTCCTGCTGGCCCTTTTGTGCGTGCTGCCGGCCCTGGCGCTCCAGCTCTACGACGGGCACAAACGCCGCGCCCATCTGGTCACCGACGCCATGGCCGAAGCCTCCCGGGCCGCCGCCGCCCTGGCCCAGGTCCAGGAGCACATCACCGACAGCACCCGCCTGCTCCTGACCGCCCTGGCCGCCATGCCTGAACTCCGCGCCATGGACAGCGCCGCCTGCGGCAGCCTGTTTGCCACCCTGCTCAACCAGAATCCCATCTACGCCAACATCCTGGCCGCCAACGACCAGGGCGACGTCTTCGCCTCGGGCCTGCCCTTTGGCCACGTCAATTTAAGCGACCGCAAGCATTTCCGCGAAGCCATGGCCATGCAGCAGTTCACGGCCGGCGAATATATCATAAGCCGCACCTCGGGCGAGCCGGCCTTCCCCTTTGTCCTGCCGTTTAAAAGCCAGGACGGGACCCTCGGAGGCCTTGTCGTAGCTTCCATCAGGCTCGATGCTTTTGACGCCGCCTTCAGGCAGCTGCGCATGCCGGCCGGGTCGGTCTTCGGCATCTGCGATCGCAACGGCGTCCGGCTGTATCACCAGCCGACCACCGCGACCAATCTCCCGGGCAAACCCATCCGGGCCGCAGTCTGGCAGGCCATCGACGCCGGCGGCGCCGAGGGCGTGGCCCTGTTGCCCGGCTCCGACGGCGTCCAGCGTTATTACGCCTTCCATAAGCTGCATTTGTCGTCGGCGATGCCGGCCTACATGACCTTTGTGGTCGGCGTGCCGGAAGACAGTGTGCTCGGCCCCAGCCGGCAGGCCCTGCAGGAAAACCTGATCCTGCTCGGGGCAGCCGGAGCCTTGGCCCTGGCCGTGGCCTGGTTGGTCGGCGGGGCCGTCATTGCCGGGCGTCTCGACCGCATCGCCGACACCGCCGCCCGCATCGGCCAGGGCGAACGCCAGGCCCGCACCGGCCTGCTCCACGGGCCGTCGGGCATCGCCAAGGTGGCAACCAGCCTGGACGCCATGGCCGATCTGCTCGCCGCCAATGACGCGGCCAAGGAACGGGCCTTGGCCGCCCTGCGCCAAAGCCAGGAACGCATGGCCCACATCGCCGCCTCCATGGCCGACTGGATCTGGGAAATGGACGCCGGCGGCCGTTGCACCCATGTCGGCGAGAGGGTCCGGGACTCCCTGGGCTATGCCCCGGCCGATCTGATCGGCAAAACCTTCTTCGACCTCCTGGCCCCGGGCGAGGAACAGACCCTGCGCCCGATCATCGAAACGGCCTGGGCCAGACGCGAGCCCATCCGCGATCTGGTCAACTGGCGGTTGGCGACCGATGGCTCCCGCCATTGCCTCATGACCAGCGGGGTGGCCTGGCACGACGAAACCGGCCATTTCCAGGGGTATCGCGGCGTGGACAAGGACGTCACCGAGCGGGTGCGGGCCGAACGGGCCATCCGGGCCTCCCTGGCCGAAAAAGACATCCTGCTCAAGGAAATCCACCACCGGGTCAAAAACAACCTGCAAATCATCTCCAGCCTGCTCTATCTCCAGTCCGAACTGGTCGAGGACCCGGTGGCTCTGGAGAGTTTCCGGGTCAGCCGCAACCGCATTGCCTCCATGGCCCTGGTCCACGAGGAGATCTACCGCTCGGCCGATCTCTCCCACATTCGCCTGGACACCTATATCCAGGACCTGCTGCCAAAAATCTTCGGCTCGTCACCGTCCAACCCGGGCTTAGCCCTCCACTGCCGGCTCGACCCGGTGACCGTGCCCATTGAGCAGGCCGTGCCGGCCGGGCTGGCGGTCAACGAGCTGTTGACCAACGCCCACAAACACGCCCTTCCCTCCCGGGAAGGGGCTTGGCTGCGGGTGGACCTGCGCGAAACCGTCCAGGACGTGATCATCGTTATCGCCGACAACGGACCGGGACTGCCGCCCGACTTCGAACCCAGCCAGACCGGGACCCTCGGGATGCAGCTCGTCCTCAATCTGGCCCAGCAGCTCGGCGGCGGCCTGTCCGCCCGCAACGAAGGCGGCGCCGTCTTCACCCTGACCTTTCCCAGGGCCGCCCAGTCTTGACAGGGACACGGCCAGCCCCGACACTTGCCCCATGCCACGACCACCCGACGCCCTCCGTCCCGCTGTCTGCGCCGTCATCCTGGCCGGCGGCCTGTCCTCGCGCATGGCCGGACCGCTCAAACCGCTGCTCCCCCTGGCCGGGGCCACCCCCCTGGCCCGGCTGGCCGACACCTTTCGCCAGGCCGGCGTCGAACACATCCTCGTGGCCGGCGGACACCGGGGCGACGAAGTCGCCGCCGAAGCCGCCCGCATCGGCCTGCGCTTCGTCAACAATCCGTACTACCAGCGCGGCATGTTCTCGACGGTCACGGCCGCCCTGGCGGCTGTGGCCGCACAGTGGCCGCACTGCCGCCGCCTGCTCCTGACCCCGGCCGATGTGCCGCTTTTCCGCCCGGCAACCGTGGCCCGGCTGCTTAACCGGGCCGAGGCAGCAAGCGCCCCGCCCGTCCTCTACCCGGCCTTTGCCGGCCAGCGCGGCCACCCGCCCTGCCTGGACGCCGGCCTCATCCCGGCCATCCTGGCCTACGACGGCGGCGGCGGCCTGCGCGCCGCCCTGGCCCCGTATCCCTTCGAGGAACTCCCTGTGCCCGACGGCCTGACCCTGGCCGACATGGACACCCCGGAGGACTACGCCGCCCTGACCGTCCTGGCCAACCGTCTGGAGAGCCCCACTCCGGCCGAGGCCGAGGCCCTGCTGGCCATCCAGGCCGTGCCGCCCCAGGGGCTGGGCCATGCCCGGGGCGTGGCCGCCGTGGCCGTGGCGCTGGCGAGGTCGCTCAATGCCGCCGGGGCCGCCCTTGACCTCGAACTGATCGAAGCCGCCGCCCTGCTCCACGACGTGGCCAAGGGCCGGCCCCGCCATGAGGCCGAAGGCGGCCGGCTCCTTGAGAGCCTGGGCTTTTCCCGGGCCGCAGCCATTGTCGCCGCCCACCGCGACATCGCCCTGCCGCCGCAGGCCCCCATCACCGAAGCCGAAATCGTCTATCTGGCCGACAAGTTCGTGCACGGCAGCCGGCTGGTGTCCGTGCCGGAACGCTTCGGCCAGAAACTGGCGCTGTTTGCCCACGACCCGGAAGCCGTTGCCGCCATCACCCGCCGCCGGGCCAACGCCCTGACCGTGTTGGCCCGGGTGGAAAAGGCCCTGGCCCATCCCCTGGCCGACGTCCTGGCCCAAACCGGCCTGCCCTGGGAGGATCAATCATGAGCACGCTGTTTCTCCTGCGCCACGGGGCCATCCTCCAGCAGGAACCCCGCCGGTTCATCGGCCAGACCGACCATCCCCTGACCGAGGCCGGCCGCCGGCAGGCCGCCCTGTGGAGCGAGGTGCTCTCCGACGTGCCCTTTGCCGCCGCCGTGTCCTCGGATCTGTGCCGCTGCCGCGAGACCGCCGCGATCGTCCTTGGCGGACGCGATCTGGCCGTGCGCCCGGAACCGCGCCTGCGCGAAATTGCCCTGGGGGCCTTCGAGGGCCTGACCGTGGACGAGGTCCGGCAACGCTACCCCGGGGCCTACGAACGCCGGGGCTGCGACATTGCCGGCTTTTGCCCCCAGGGCGGCGAAAGCTTTGCCGCCGTCCAGAGCCGGGCTGTGGCCGTCCTGACCGAACTGCAGCCGCTTTGCGGCAACGTGCTGGTGGTGGCCCATGGCGGGGTCAACCGGACCATCCTGTGCCATGCCCTTGGCATTGACCTGTCCCGGCTGTTCCGCCTGGGCCAGGACTACTGCCGCTTAAACCTGCTCGATCTCGGCCCGGACTGCTGGCGGGTGGACGGCCTCAATCTGGCCCCGATCGCGCCCTGGCGCTTTCCCGGCCCGTAAACCGCCCGATTCCCCATCTTTCCTCTATGAAATTCCTTTTGGGCCATTGCAGGATCAGACGTTTAAAAGACGTCCTGTGCGTTGACAAGGACGCCCGGCGATGCAATTGCCTGGATCATGCAATACATCCTCGTGGCCCTGTGTCTTGTCGCAGCCTGTCTGACCGGCTGTTCCGGCGATAAATCCTCCCAGACGCCGGCAGCGCGCGTCGTCGATGTGCCGGTGCGCGCCGCCGCTCGAACCGATGTGGTGGAATGCCGGTCGTTTCCGGCCCAGGTGGAGTCGGAACAAAGCGTTACCCTGGCCAGCAAGATTTCCGGCACGGTGGAAGCGGTCATGGCCCGGGAGGGCGACCGTCTGACCACCGGCGCGGCCATCATGCGCCTGGACGACAAGGATCTCCTCAGCCAGCGCCAGGGGCTTTTCGCCGAGCGCGAGCAGGTTTCCCGGGAACGCCAGGCGCTCGTGGCCCGGGCCGGGCTGGCCAAGACCACCATGGAGCGCATCGGCCGGCTGCTGGCCCAGCGGGCGGTCAGCCAGGAGGATTTCGACAAGGCCAAGGCCGAGTACGACGCCGTGTCCCGCCAGATCGACGCGGCCGCGGCCAAGGAACAGACCGTGGTCTCCAAACTGGGCGAACTGACCGCCCTGGAGAGTTATACCCGCATCACCGCCCCCTTCGACGGCATCCTGGCCCGGCGCTATGTGGACCAGGGGGCCTATGTCGCCGCCGGCGCGCCGCTGGCCCTCATCGACGCCTCCGCCGGCGGCTTTGAGCTGACCGCCCAGGTGGACGAATCCCTGCTGACGGCCGTGCGCCAGGGCCAGACCATCATCGCCGGCGTGCCCTCCCTGGCCCCGCGCCCCTTTGCCGTCACCGTCTCGGCCATCGTCGGCCGGATCGATCCGGGCAACCGCACCTTCAAGCTCAAATGCGCCCTGCCAGGCGATGTGCCCGGGGCCACAGGCCCCCCCCGGGCCGGGATGTTCGGCCGGGTGTTCGTGCCGGCCCGCACCGTGGCCAAGCTCCTCGTGCCGGCCCAGTGTTTAAGCCTTCGCGGCGACCTGCCCCTGGTGGCCGTGGCCGACTCCGGCGGGACCCTGCGCCTGGGCGTGGTCAAAACCGGCGGCTCCTTCCTGGCCGTGGACTTCGGCGGGGCCACCTACGTCACCGACTCCGAAGCCTTTGACGCCAGCCCCGAACACGAACGCTACGTGGAAATCATAAGCGGGGTGGAAAACGGCGACAAACTGGCCTGCCCGGGAACCGCCGTCCTTCGCGACGGCGACCGTCTCCCCGGAGCGCCCCAGTGACCGATCCCCAACCCCATGGCCATCACGGCGACTGGCTGACCCGCATAACCGCCCTGTTCGTTGATTCCAAGCTCGCGCCGCTCATTATCCTGGCCGCCGTCCTCACCGGGGTCATGGCCGTTTACGCCACGCCCAGCGAAGAAGAGCCGCAGATCGTCGTGCCCATGATCGACGTCCACGTCTCCATGCCCGGAGCCACGCCCAAGGAGATCGAGAACCGGGTGATCGCGCCCATGGAGCGCATCCTGTGGGAAATCGCCGGGGTGGAATACCTCTATTCCACGGCCGGCGACGGCGAGGCCATGACCGTGGTGCGCTTTGCCGTGGGAGCCGACATCGAGCGCAGCCTGATTGCCGCCTATGCCAAGCTCTACCAGCACCTCGACTGGATTCCGCCCGGATGCAGCCGGCCTCTTTTGAAGCCGCGCTCCATTGACGACGTGCCGATCCTGGCCGTGACCCTGTGGGGCGGCCCCTACGACTCCCGGCAGCTGCGCACCATGGCGGCGGCGGTCAACGACGAGGTGCGCCGCATCCCGGGCATTGGCGAGACCATCGTCGCCGGCGGGCGCAAACGGGCCGTCATGGTGGAACTCGACGCCGACCGTCTGCGCTCCCGGGGCCTGGACGCCGTGGACGTCATAACGGCCCTTGGCGAACAAAACACCGCCAGCGCCGTGGGCGAGACCTACCAGACCGGCACGGCCCTGGCCGTTCGCCTGGACAATTTCTTTCGCAGCCAAAAGGAGCTTTCCCGGGCCGTTATTGCCGTCGAGGGCGGCCGGCCCGTCTATCTCGGCGACGTGGCCACGGTGCGCGACGCCTTTGACGACCCGGACGACTACGTCTTGTTCGTTCCCGGACCGGCCATGGCCACGGTTGGTGACGTCGTGCGCCCGGGCGAGGCCCACCCGGCCGTCACCCTGTCCATTGCCAAGCGGGCCGGAGAAAACGCCGCCAGACTGGCCGACACGGCGCTTAGGCGCATCGAGGCCCTTCGCGGCTACATCCTGCCGGCCGACGTGCAATTGACCGTCACCCGCAACCACGGCGAGACGGCCAAGCACAAGGTCGACGAACTGCTCATGCACCTCATCCTGGCCGCCGTGACCGTCGGCGGCGTGGTGGCCGTATTCCTCGGGCTGCGGGCCAGTCTGGTGGTCATGGTGGCCGTGCCGGTCACCCTGGCTGTGACGCTCGCCACCTACTGGCTCATGGGCTACACGCTTAA
The DNA here is from genome assembly GCF_000801335.2 of Desulfovibrio sp. TomC. Lineage (NCBI taxonomy): Bacteria > Pseudomonadati > Thermodesulfobacteriota > Desulfovibrionia > Desulfovibrionales > Desulfovibrionaceae > Desulfovibrio > Desulfovibrio sp. TomC. The sequence goes on along the minus strand of NZ_JSEH01000028.1, from coordinate 38,289 downwards.
CCGCGTGACCCTTTTTGCCCTGATCTTTTGCATCGGCATCCTGGTCGACGATCCCATTGTTGACGTGGAAAACATCGTGCGCCACCTGGGCCTGCCCGGGGCGCGGCAAAAACGCCTGTCCGACGTCATTGTCGCGGCCGTTGGCGAAGTGCGCGCCCCGCTGGTCCTGGCCACCTTCACCGTCATCGCCGCCATCGCCCCCATGGCCTATGTCGGGGGCCTCATGGGCCCCTATATGCGGCCCATGCCGGTCGGCGCGTCCGTGGCCATGCTGCTGTCCATGCTGGTGGCCTTTCTGGTCACCCCCTGGACCGCCAAACGCGCCCTTCGGCCAGGGAAAACCGAACACGCCGCCATCCCCGACGACGTCGGCACGCGGCTGTATCTGCGCCTCATGGACCGGCTGCTCAAGCGCCCGGTGTGGCGATGGGGCTTCCTCGGCCTTGTTGCCGCCCTGTTTGCCGGGGCCTGCGCGCTTTTTCCGGCCAAGGCCGTGCTGGTCAAGATGCTCCCCTTTGACAACAAGAGCGAATTTTCCGTCATCGTCGATATGCCGCGCGGCACGACCCTGGAACAGACCACGGCCGTCTCCCGGGTCCTGGCCGACGCGGCCATCGCCAAGGCCAACGCCACCGACGCCGTCATCTACGCCGGCACGGCCGCGCCCATGAGCTTTAACGGCCTGATCCGCCACTACTACCTGCGAAGCGGCCAGAACGAGGCGGAAATCAGCCTCAACCTGCTGCCCAAAAGCGAGCGCAGCCAGCAAAGCCACGCCATTGCCAAGGCCGTGCGCGAGACGCTTATTCCCCTCGCCGCCCGCTACGGGGCCAGGATCAAGGTGGTGGAGGCCCCGCCCGGACCGCCGGTGCTGCAAACGCTCGTGGCCGAGATCTACGGCCCGACCGATGCCGGCCGGGAACGACTGGCCAGGCAAGTGCGCGACACCATGCTGACCACGCCGGACGTGGTGGATGTGGACTGGTTCGTGGACGACCCCCGGCCCGAAAAGGTCATTCGCATCGAACGCGACAAGGCCCTGGCCGCCGGCATCGACCCGGACCGGGCGCTCCGCGACGTGGCCGCGTCCTTTTCCGGCACGGTGGCCGGGCTGCTCCATGACGAAGCCGCCCGGGAAGACGCCCCCATCGTGGTGCGCCTGCCGCCCCGGTCGCGCCCGGACGCCGGCAGCCTGGACTCCGTGGCCGTGGCCGGGGCCGGCGGCAAGATGGTGTCCCTGGCCCAGATCGCGGCCATGACCACGGTTACGCAGCCCGGACGCATCTATCACAAAAACCTGCTGCCCGTGGTCTATGTCACCGGTGATGTGGCCGGCAGCGAGGAAAGCCCGATCTACGCCATCGGCCGGGTCAACGACGCCCTGGCCGACCTGGGAAACCGGGGCCTTGGGGTCTGGCAGGAGGCGGCCAAAACGCCGCTGTCCATTCTCTGGAACGGCACCCCGACCCAGACCTTTGACTACAGCCTCAAATGGGACGGGGAATGGCAGATCACCTACGAGGTGTTCCGGGACATGGGGCTGGCCTTTGCCGTGGTCATCGTGCTTATTTACGTGCTGGTGGTGGGCTGGTTCGGTTCCTACACCATTCCCCTGGCCATCATGGCCCCGATCCCGCTGTCGCTCATCGGCATCATCCCAGCCCATGCCGTGGCCGGGGCGTTTTTCACGGCCACCTCCATGATCGGCTTCATTGCCGGGGCCGGCATTGTGGTGCGAAATTCCATCATCCTGGTGGATTTCATCGAGCTGCGCCGGGCCGAGGGCGTCCCCCTGGCCCAGGCCGTGGAAGAGGCCGGAGCGGTGCGGTTTCGACCCATGCTGCTGACCGCAGTGAGCGTCGTGGCCGGTGCCTTCGTGATCCTGTTTGATCCCATCTTCCAGGGACTGGCCATATCGCTCATGGCCGGGGAAGTGGCCGCCACCATCTTCTCGCGCATGGTGGTGCCGGTGCTCTATTTTCTGGACGCCAGACGCAGCGAAGCCTCAGTCCAATAACGACAAGGCCGGCGGGACGCCTGTCCCGCCGGCCTTCCTGTATCCAGGCAGGGCCGGGCGCGCTCCCGGCCCAACAAGCCTTAGTAGCGTTCGAATTGCGCGTTGTCCGGGTCGGAATCATCCAGGGCGATGACCGAGCCCGGCATGGTCCGACGGGTCTGGCGCGGCAGGGCCTTGCCCCGGGGCGAGGGGGACAGGCCCTGACGCCGGCCGCCGCGACCGGCGGGCTGCGGGTAGTCGTCGTCGCGCTGCACCTGGAAAAAGGCGCTGGTCTGCTGCAATTGGGAGGCCTGGGCCGAGAGTTCCTCCGAGGTGGAGGCAATCTCTTCCGCGGCGGCGGCGTTTTGCTGGATGACCTGATCGAGCTGTTGCAGGGCCTGGTTGACCTGCCCGGCTCCCTGGCTCTGCTCCTGGCTGGCGGCATTGATCTCCTGAACCAGCTCGGCAGTCTTTTGAATATCAGGCACAAGCTTTTGCAACAGTTGGCCGGCCGTATCGGCGATTTCCGTCGAGGTCGCGGCCAGTCCGGTGATTTCAGCCGCCGCAGCCTGGCTGCGTTCGGCCAGTTTGCGAACTTCCGACGCCACCACGGCAAAACCCCGGCCGTGTTCGCCGGCCCGGGCCGCCTCGACTGCGGCATTGAGGGCCAGCAGGTCGGTCTGGCGGGCGATTTCCTCAATGATCGAAATCTTGCTGGTGATGGCCTTCATGGCGGTCATGGTCTGCACCACGGCCTCGCCCGAAGACTGGGCGTCCCGGGCGGCCTTGACGGCAATGGCCTCGGTCTGCTTGGCGTTGTCGGCGGTCTGGCTGATGCTGGCGGCCATTTCCTCCATGGCCGAGGAGGATTCCTCAACGGCCGAGGCCTGCTCGGTGGAGCCTTGGGACAGGGAGGAGGAGGAGGCGCTTAACTGTTCGCTGCCCGAGGCCACGTTGACCGAACCATCCTGGACCTCGCGGATGACTGCGCTGACCTTGGCGATCATTTCGCGCAGGCCGTGCAACAGCTTGTCGGCCGGGTCGCGCGGCGTGACGGTCAGGGCCAGATCGCCGTCGCTTAAGCGTCCCATGATGCAGGCGATGTCGGTTTCCGCCGCCACCAGGCGCTCGATGGCCAAAAGCAGTTGGTCGCTTTCCGAACGCTTGGTGACCGTGACGTTGAGATCGCCCAGGGCCAATTTGCCGGCCAGGGCGGCAATGTCGGTTTCCGCTGCAATAAGCGCGGCCAGGGAGCGCATGAGGGTGTCTTTGTCCGACCGCTCGGCCACGCTGACGTTGAGATCGCCCTGGGCCAGCTTGGCCACGGCCTCGGCCACCAGCGTCGAGGAAGCCACCATGGCCCGCATGGCCTCGTAGATGCTTTCCGGGTGGGCGCAGTCGTGAAAAGCCAGAGACAGGTCGCCGACAGCCACCTGCCGGGCAATGGCGGCAATCTCGTCCGGTTCGCCGCCAAGCTTTCGCAACAGTCCCCGGACGATCAGCCAGCCTGTCAGGATGGCAAACAGGATCATGGCCCCGGTCAGTCCCACGATGACCTGGACGGTGCGCTCGTACAGGGCCTTGGATTCGGTGTTGCGCTCGCTGGAAAAGGCCAATTCGATCTCGGTGAGCTTGTTGATAAACTCCCGCATAAACTCGAACTGCTGGTCGGCCTCGCCCTGGGACAGGGCAATGGCCTCGGCGGTCGACTCGGCGGTATTGGCCTGCCGGAACTTAAGCACCTTGGCCGAGGTCGCTTCCCACTTCTGCATGGCCTGGTCGAACTGGCCGGCCAGATTCTTTTCTTCCGGCGTGGTCGCCAGGGCCTTAAATGAGCCGAAGCGATCCTTGGCCTGCTTGAGGTTCAGGGTATAGACGCCGAGAAGCTTCTTGAACTGCTCGGACTCCACGTCGGTAAACAGCATGGAGCGCTCGGCCACAAGCAATTGGTGGAGGTCGCGGTCGGCCTCGATGAGGAAATCGATGCTCGGCAGGAACCGGCCAAAGAGGGCGTCCAGATTGCTGCTGATCACTTTGGCCGCATAGAACCCGGTGAAACCAACCAACATGAGGGCTATGACCAAAATGGCATAGCTTAAAGACAGTTTGACGCTTACTCGATGAAACAATTTCGTTGGTTTCGCCATGGTCCGCCTCATCGTTTTAAATGTACTCCGTCTGCACAGCCATCTGCGACGCAACAAATACCGTGAAACGACAGCCTGCCGCTCTGTCGGCGGCAGGCTCTTGCCCCAGGCGGCACGACCAAGGAGAACATGTATATTCTCCTGTATATTACTCTTAAATGACGCATGTTGGAAGAAAAAAAACTTTGAATCCCGAGGCGTGGACTCCGGGGGTGAGGCTGGGCCGTCCGGTCAGGCGCCGGCCGCCGGCTGCTGCGGCCGGACACCCTGCACAGTGCCCGGGCACGAAAGCAATCGTCCGGTCGGCCAAGAGGGAGAACCCCCAAACAGGTCCCTGTCCCCGGCCCAAAACAGGCGCAGGCCCCCGCACCAAAACACCGCTGCGTCTGGTCCGAGGGCCTGCGCATTGGGGCCTGCGCGTTGGGGCCTGCACGTTGGGGCCTGCGAACCGACGTGCGCCGGTTCACAGGCCAGACGTCAAACTCCTGTGGTGTCCCTAAAAAAATACCGATGAGAGGGTGTTCCCCTGTCTCTTCGCAGAAACGGATTTCGCAGGCGCCCCTATTCCGGCAACATGCGGTGCAGGGTTTCGCGGCCGCCGTAGCTGTGCCAGACCGACCCGTTTTTGACCACAAAGGAACTGGGGTCCGTGCCGCTTATGAGCTTGTCGCCGTCAACGGTAAACGGCATCCACCCCTTGTGCTCCTCGCCGGATTTGCCGTCGCGCCAGTTGTAATACACGGCGTATTTCCCGCCCTGTTCCACCAGGCAATAGTGGTAGCTGTTGGGACGGTTGAATTCCGAGGGCCGCGACCGCATGAAGCAGCCGACCAGGAGCGGATTGGGTTTGCTGAGCACATCGGCATAGACCGTGGGCGTGCCGGCCAGCTCCGGACGGGAGGCCGTCCCCTTGCCGGCGCATCCGGCCAGCAGGAGCACAACAAGGACAAACGGGACCATACGCAGCATGGACGACTCCTCCTTAACGGCTTGGCCCGCCCGGGCCGGGCTTTTCGACGAAAGGGCGCTCCGGGGGCGTCAACGCCCGCCGGGCCGCCCCGGACCCATGGGGCCGGGACCGATGGGACCAGGACCGATGGGGCCGGGCCGGGGACCGATCCCCCGGCCGGGAACAGGCACCGGCACCGGAGCGGGTCCCACAGGCCCGAAGCCGGGGCCGGGCCGGGGACCGGGAACGTAACCAGGACCGGGCCGGGGACCGGGACCGTAGCCGGGACCGGGGATAAGTCCCAGCGCGCCCCAGGGATTGACGACAACGCCCGGACCGGGCGCGGGGTAGGCAGGATAGGGATAGGCCGGGTAGCCGGGATAGGCCGGATACGGCGGATACGGCGGGTACGGCCCATAGCCGGGCGGCGGCGGATAATACCCGGGTGGGTAGACCACTACGGCCGGCTGGGCCGCAGCCTCGCCGCCGGCCAACAGTCCGGCCAGACAAAAAGCCAGAACCAGCAGTAGACGCAATGGACGATGACGGCGCATGGTTTGCCTCCTTGCCGGGACAATGCCGACCATGACACTGTGTCCCATTCGCAAGACGATGACAAGGCCTGCCATCCGTCTTATTTCTCTCGCTATGGAGACCCGGCCATGACCCACCAGCCCTCGGAGACGCCCGCCGCCTCCCGCCGCCTCACCGCCTTGCTGGTCGAGCCTGACCCGGCGGTCCGGGACGTGTTGGCCGAGAGTTTGAAGCCGCGCTTTGCCGTGGTTCTCCTGGCCGGCACCCTGGCCGAGGCCCGGGAAAAGGTCCTGGCCGGCCAGCCCGATCTGGCCGTCGTGGCCGCCCGCCTGCCCGATGGTCCGGTCGCCGGACTGCTGGCCGCCATGCAGGGCGGCAGGCCGCCTGTTCCCGTGTTCCTGGCCGGCACGCCCGAGGACGTTTTGGCCGTGCTGTCCACCGTGGCCCTGCCGGGGCTGCGCTGTCTGGTCCGGCCCTTTGCCCCAAAGGCCCTGGAAGAGGCCCTGGACGAGGCGGCCGGCGACATTGCCGCGCGCCGTTTCGCCGACGAGGGTTGGCAGCTCGTGCGCCATCTGCTGGACGAATCGCCCAACCCCTCGGCCGTGCTCCATGGGGCGGAGGTGGCCAGCCTCAATCAGGCCTTCCTGCGCTTCATGGGCCTTGGCAGCTTTGGCGAATTCAAGGCCCGGGGCCTGATCCTGGACCGGTTTCTGGCTGATCCGCCGCCGCCGGGGGGGCTGGCCGCCTGGGCCTGCCGCCTGCCCGACGACGCCCTGGATCGCGACCACCGGCTGCGGCTGGCGCGCCCGGACCGGCCCCACAGTCCGCCGCAGGTCTTCCAGGTCGGCGTCACGCGGCTGCCGGGTCGCAACCGCTGCCTGCTCACCCTGACCGACGTCACGGAACTGGAGCTGGAACGCCGGGAACTGCTCGATCTGGCCAACCGCGACCCCCTGACCAAGGCGCTTAACCGCCGCAAACTCGGCGACGTCCTGGCCGCCGAGACGGCCCGGAGCCAACGCTACGCCACGCCCTTGGCCGTGGTCATGCTGGACATCGACCACTTCAAGGCCATAAACGATACCTACGGCCACGACGTGGGCGACCGCGTCCTCATGGAACTGACGGCCCGTTTGTCGGCCGGCCTGCGCCAGGTGGACCGCCTGGCCCGGTTCGGCGGCGAGGAATTCGTGGTGACGGCCCCGGGCATCGACGCCAAGGGCGCGGTGGAAATGGCCGAACGCCTGCGCCAAGCCGTGGCCGAGACGCCCTTTGCCGCCGCCGGCCCGGTGACCGCCAGCTTTGGCGCGGCGGCCTACCGGCCACACGATAGGCCCGAAGACCTGCTCAAACGCGCCGACGAGGCCCTGTACCGGGCCAAGGCCGGCGGACGCAACCGGGTGGAGCGAGAATCCCCGCCCCAAACAGAAGTACGGTAACCATGGACGCCACGGACAAACGCATTCTCGACATCATCCAGACCGGTTTTCCCATTGCCCCGCGCCCGTATGCGGCCATCGGGGAACAGGTGGGCCTGACCGAAGCCGAAGCCCTGGCCCGGGTCCGGGCGCTTAAGGCCTCGGGCATCATCCGCCGCATCGGGGCCAATTTCCAGTCGGCCAAGATCGGCTTCAAATCGACCCTGTGCGCCGCATCGGTGCCGCCGGAGAAGCTTGACGACTTCACGGCCGTGGTCAACGCCCATCCCGGCGTCACCCACAACTATCTGCGCGCCCACACGCTGAACATCTGGTTCACCATGATCGGCCCCTCCCGCGAGGCCATCCGGGAAGGGCTGGCCGAAATCACGGCCAAGACCGGCATCTCCATCCTGAACCTGCCGGCCGACCGGCTCTTTAAAATCCGCGTCGATTTCTCCATGAGCGACTAACACCCGAGAGGACGCCATGCCCGATTCCATTCATGCGGTGTGCCCCAAGTGTCAGGCCATAAACCGCGTCCAGACCGGACGCCTGGACAGCGGCCCGGTGTGCGGCAAATGCCGCGCCCCCATTCTGGCCCCCCATCCCATCACCCTGACGGCAGCCAATTTCGACGTGTTTTTGGCCAAAAGCGACCTGCCCGTGCTGGTGGATTTCTGGGCTCCCTGGTGCGCCCCGTGCCGGAGCATGGCTCCGGCCTATGACCAGGCCGCGGCCATGCTCCACCCGCGGGTGATCCTGGCCAAATGCGACACCCAGGAGGAACAGGCCATCGCCAACCGGATGCGCATCCAGGGCGTGCCGACATTGGCCCTGTTTCTCGCCGGCAAGGAAAAGGCCCGCATTTCCGGGGCCAGAAGCGCCAACGACATCGTGACCTGGGTACGCCAGAACATCTAGCGCCCACGATCCCGCGCCCCGCACACTCCTGCCCGCAACCGGCCAAACCGCGCCAACGCCCATGGGCGCGACACGAAATACGGCATCAGCCTTTCGGGTCGCGCCCTTTGCCCGCCTTCCCCTGCCAGCCCGAAAGCCCCCGGATCAAGCGCCTGCTCCGGAGGCAACCCTTGCCCCGGTTGTCCCCAGTGATGCCTGCAGCCAGCAGGACGGTCAGCCGCCAACCGGTTCTCCCGAGGCGCAGGCCGGCCCGTCCCGGGGAAGTCGCGGCGTCGCCCACCTGGCCGGCCGACCGCAAACGGTCACACAAACGTCAATCTGCTCTCTGGGCATGCAATAGACAACAACGTCCCTTTTGTTCTAGAAATGGAGAGCACTCGTCAAACGCTCTGACCCCGGTCAGACCTTTCCCGGCACGTCCCGCCCGGACGGTCGTATGCTTCACAATGAGGTGTCGGCATGTTTAAGCACATCAAGGTGGGGTCCAAACTCTTCGGCGGGTTCACCCTGGTCATCGCCATCTTCATCGCGCTGGCCGTCTATCAGGTCGTCACCCTGGAGCATCTGGGCGGCATCCAGGATGCCGGGGCCAAGCGGGCGCTGGACGACAAGGCCGTGATGGAGGTCGCCCTGCGGGTCAGCGGGCTCTACACCATCATTGCCGATGCCCAGATCAATCGGGATCTGACCCAGACCAAAGCTGATTTCGCCACCGCCAAGGACCAGGCCAAAAAAGACATCCGTCTCGTCCAGTCGCTGGCCGACACTGCCGAAGAACGGACCCTGGCCAGCCACTTTGCCGACAATTACCAGAACTACCTCGACCACTTCGAAAAAAAGATGCTGCCCAAGCTGGCTGATCTTGCGGCAGCGACCAAAGAAGGCAGCGCCACCGAGGCGCTTACAGAGGAAATCCGGCAACTGGACGGGCAGGTGGATACCATCCGCGTGGCCACGCTCAAACCCCTCGAAGAAATCTCCAATGCCCTGGCCAAAGACAATCAGACCGGGGACGAAGCCTTTGACAGCCAACGCCGGGACGCCACCCGCATCACCGCCGCCATGACCATCCTTGGAGCTGTACTGGCTTTTTTCATCTCCATCATGACCGCCCGCTCCATCACCCGCCCGCTGGCTGCCGGCTCCGCTTTTGCCCAGAGTCTGGCCCAGGGCGACCTGGGGCAGACGCTGGCCGTGTCGCAGCGTGACGAACTGGGCCAGCTGGCCGATGCCCTGCGACTGGTTGCGGCCTCGGAAAAACAGGTGGCCGAGGTGGCGGCGCACATTGCCAAAGGCGATCTTTCCGTGGTGATCACGCCCCGGGGGCCGGAAGATTCCCTGCTCATGTCCATCCGCGAACTGGCGGCGTCGGAAAAAGCCGTGGCCCAAGCCGCCAAACAGCTGGCCGCCGGCGACCTGCGCGTCAAGGTTTCCAAACGCTCGGAAAACGACGTCATGCTCGAATCCCTGGCCAAGATGATCGAAACACTGACCGAAATTGTCGTGGACGTGCAATCCGGCACGGACAACGTGGCCGCCGGCAGCGAAGAGCTTTCCGCCTCGGCCGAAGCCATCTCCCAGGGAGCCACGGAACAGGCGGCGGCGGTGGAGCAATCCTCCTCTTCCATGGAGGAGATGAGCTCCGGCATCCAGCAGAATGCCGAAAACGCCCGGCAAACCGAGGCCATCGCCGTCAAGGCCGCCCGGGATGCCCAGTCTTCGGGCGAAGCCATGGTACAGACCATGGCGGCCATGAAGGAGATCGCCGGGAAAATTTCGATCATTGAGGAAATCGCCCGCCAGACCGATCTGCTGGCCCTCAATGCCGCAGTCGAGGCGGCCCGGGCCGGCGAACACGGCCGGGGCTTTGCCGTGGTGGCGTCGGAAGTGCGCAAACTGGCCGAGCGCAGCCAGCAGGCCGCCTCGGAAATCACCAAACTGGCCAAGGACAGCACCGAGGTGGCGGTCCAGGCCAACACCCTGCTCGCCCAGCTCGTGCCCAATATCCAGCGCACCGCCGAACTGGTCCAGGAAATCAGCGCCGCCAGCCAGGAGCAGAGCCAGGGAGCCGGGCAGGTCAACCAGGCCCTGCAACAGCTCGACCAGACCATCCAGCAAAACGCCAGCGCCTCGGAAGAACTGGCCTCGACGGCCGAGGAACTCTCCGGCCAGTCGGAACAACTCCGGGCCACCATCGCCTTTTTCCAGGTCGAGGCCCCGAGGCGGATACCCCGGCCTGCCGCCGATGCGCCGCGCCGGGCCATGAGCGCGGGGAAGGCTCCGAAAGCCCTGGCCCACGCCGCCCGGCCTCGGCCAAGCGGCACACGCATTGACCTGCAAGGGACATCAGGCTCCAACGATGAAAACGAGTTTGAGAATTTTTAAGTCAACCGGACAGTCGGCCGAAACGGCCCGGCCCTGACGACAAGAGGCAATAGCCCGACCCGGGCGGCATCAAACAGACAAACCGGAAGCTCTTGGCCTTTCCGGTTTGTCTGTTGCCTCAGGCGCCCTTCGCGCTCCGATACCAGCCCCAGACCACAGCGTCTCTACAGACGCCTGCCCGGTTCGCAACACGAGCCGCCTGGTTGCGGCCTGGTCCCGTTGCCGCAGGAGCCGCCGCTACAGCCGCAGCCGCAGGCCCCGGCCTTTTTGCCGAAAAATTTGCGAAAGACGTACCAGGCCGCCGCCGCCACAATCACAGCCACGATGAGCGTATCCATAGACCGGACTCCTTGAAATTGACTCTCAACGTCGAAAGAGACAATAAGCGCTTTCCAACCCGACGCAAGATGTTTTATCCAAACCTGATAGTCCGTCTGTACCAAGCCCATTTCCAGATCCCGGGCATGGCTTGGCCCGAGCAGACAACATGCTGAAACCATACTTGTTTTAAACTGTCCCGGCCCTTTGGCCGCCGGAGCAACGGTGGTTCACTGCACGCTCAATTTTTTCCCCGCTCCCGCTCGCCGTCGCGGCAACGCCACTCCCCTTGACCCATTTTTTTGGGGGGGCCGGGGGCTTCCCCGTAAGGATTCCCGCGCAAACATTTAACGAACACCCTTGAACACGGGCTCCTGCGCCCCAAGGATCAGGCTCATGGAAAAACATCTCCTGGTGACCGTCAGCAACGAGTACCAAACCTCCCAAAGCCTTCGGTTCGTACATAATTTTTTCGCCAACCGCGAAGACCTCAAACTCACGCTCTTTTATGTGGTGCCGCGCAAGCCCGACTGGCGGCTTGACCCCATTGATCTCGAAGCCAACCCTGAAGCCATCGTGCATATCGAGGAAGACAAGGTTACGCGCGGTGTGCCGGCCATGGGAAAGGCCAAGGAGTGGCTGTATTCCATGGGGTTTTCCAAAGAGCAGGTGCTGGTCAAGTTTTCCCAGGGCAAACTCGGCACGGTCAAGGAGATCGTCCGGGAATCCGAGGAAGGGCTCTATGATGCGGCGGTGCTGGGCCGGCGCGGCCTGTCCTGGTTTGAGGAGATGGTGACGGATTCAGTGTCGCACCGCATTCTTTGGGAATCGCTGTCGTTTCCCATCTGGATCTGCCGCAACCCGGAGCGCGGCCGCAAAAACGTGCTGGTGTGCGTGGATGGGTCGGAAGAATGTATGCGGGTGGCCGACCATGCCGGGTTCATGGTGCGCCACGACCCGGAGCATGCCATCACCCTGCTGCATGTCTGCGGTGATGACCGCTGCGTCGACGCAGAGCAGATTTTCGGCCGCGCCCTGGCCGAAATCAAAGCCAACGGCGTGCCTGATGAGCGCATCAGCGTCAAAGTGCTCACCTCGGCCAACCCGGCCCGGACCATCCTGGCCGAAGCCGAGAACGGCAAATACGCGGCCGTGGCCATCGGCCGCACCAGCCACAAGCCGTCCTCGCTGGAACACATCTTCGCCACCACCAGCCTTAAAATCCTGCGCGGCATCGAACACGCGGCCCTGTGGTTGTGCAAGTAGCCACGGGTGGCAAAAGGGCGAGAGGGCGAGGGAATGTGGGGGAGGGAACCCCTCCCTCCCCAAAAACTTTTTTCTTTTCAAAGGGTGGGTGGACGCGCGGCGACCCGTTAGGCCTGTGGTTCACGGCGTATTCTTGACCACGCAACCCACCCTGTGCCTGCTGGCTTCACCCCCCCTTTCCCTTTGCAGGGGTCCGGGGGGATCATCCCCCCGGCCGCCGGAGGCCCTCTTTCCTCTCTTCTCCCCCTCTCCCCCTACCCTTTCCCGCGTCCGCGCAGGTCGTCGAACTGGCGGCGCACGGTTTCCAGGCGCGCCCGGTAGCCTTCGGCGTCGCCGTATTCCAGGAAGAAACGGTAGCGGGAGTGGGTGGACTTGGGGGTGCGGGCGTGGCGGATGGGACACCAGTACTGTTCGGTGCGGGCGGCCACTTCGCGCACGAAAGCGAGCAGACCATTGAAATAGCCGCAGTAGACGCAGCTCAGTTTTTCGATCCAATTGAGATAGGACAGGGCGTGGCGGTCGATGACGATATACTCGCCGCGCCGTACCTTGGGGATGCCGTAGATGGGAAAGCAGACAAACTGGTAAAAGGTGACGGTCACGTCCATGAAAAAGGCCGGAATGACGGCTCCCCAGATAAGCGGCATGGAGAGCATTCTCAGGAAACCGGACTCCGCAACATACGCCGACCACTTTGTGGCCAAAAGCTGATGCTGCTGCTGTACTTCCTTGGTGAAATGAACCTTCTTGCGTTCGATGGTGTAGCGGACCTCGGCGCCGACCTGCTCGAACTCCTGCGCCAACTCCTTTTCCAGAGCCTCCATGCGGGCGATGATGTCGTCTATTTTACTCAAAAAAACCTCGTGCTCGCGTAAGAGAAGATGCCTCCGGCGGCCGGGAGGGGGTAACCCCCTCCCGGACCCTCCCTGACGGGGGGGGCGAGGGGGCCAGACGTTTTTTCCAAAAAGATGTCGCGCCAGTGCGACGTTGCGCTCCCCCCTTTCTATCAAGCGGGCCGGGGACTATTTTCCCTCCAGCCGCCGGAGCCACGGTGGTTCCCGTCAAGCCTCTGCTTGGGCTGCTTCCGGTCCACGACCGACCGGATTAGCAGCCAGCGCCAAGAACCCCTTAACAACTTCTCCCGTTGCGGGGTCCGGGGGGATCATCCCCCCGGCCGCCGGAGGCATCTTTTCGCTTCTCTCGCCTCAACCGCACTTGGTATAGCCGCAGTTCTTGCAGGCGTGGCAGCCTTCTTCGAAGACGAGGTCTGCGCCGCAGTCCGGGCATTGCGGGTGGCCGAGGTTGGCGGTGTCGTCGCGCACGGTCCGGCCTTCCATGTAGCGGTTTTCCAGCACCCAGGACACGGCGTCGGGGATGGAGAGCAGCAGGCCCTTTTTCTGGAACACCGGGTTTTCGCCGCCAATGCCTTTGAGCTGGCCCACGATGGCTTCCACGCCGACTCCGGAGCGCAAGGCCAGGGAGACGAGGCGGCCGATGGCCTCGGCCTTGGCCGTCACCGAACGGCCGGATTTGCCGATGGTGGCGAAGACCTCGAAGGGTTTGCCGTCGATCTCGTTGACGGTGAGGTAGAGTTCGCCCATGCCGGTTTTGACCTTCTGGGTGAAGCCGAAGACGATGTCCGGCCGGGTGCGCACCTTGCTTTGCGGCTTGGCCGGATCGACCGGCGCGCCGTCGCCGGTGCACAGCACCTGATTGGCCTTGCAGCCGTCGCGGTAGACGGTCACGCCTTTGCAGCCCAGTTCGTAGGCCAGCCAGTAAATGCCCCGGATGTCTTCCTGGGTGGCGGAGCCTGGCAGGTTCACGGTCTTGGACACGGCATTGTCGGTATATTTCTGGAAGGCGGCCTGCATCTTGAGGTGCCAGACCGGCTCGATGTCCATGGCGGTGACAAAGACCTCGCGCAGGCTCTCGGGCAGCATGCCGATATGGGCGATGGAGCCTTTGCGGGTGACCTCTTCCATGAGCGCGTCGGAGTGGGCGCCGGCGGCCTTGAGGGCGGCCACAAAGTGGGGGTTGGCCTCCACGAGCTTTTCCCCATCCATGACGTGGCGGGCAAAGGACAGGGCAAACAGCGGTTCGATGCCCGACGAGCAGCCGGCGATGATGGACAGCGTGCCGGTTGGGGCGATGGTGGTGGTGGTGGCGTTTCGATAGGGGCCAAGATTGCGCTTGCCGTAGACGGAGTCGGGATAGGCCGGGAAGGGGCCGCGTTCGGCGGCCAGGAGCTTGGAGGCGGACCGGGCCTCGGCCTGGATGGTTTCCATGAGCTTTTCGGCCAGGGACAGGGCTTCGGTACTGTCGTAGGGCACGCCGAGCAGATAGAGCAGGTCGGCAAAGCCCATGACGCCAAGGCCGATCTTGCGGTTGGCGTGGACCATTTCGGTGATCTGCTCAAAGGGATAGCGCGAGGCGTCGATGACGTTGTCGAGGAAGCGCACGGCCAGATGCACGGTTTCGGTCAGGCCCTTCCAGTCGATGCCGTCCTTGGCCTGGGGATCGTAGAAGACCGACAGATTGATGGAGCCGAGGTTGCAGGCCTCAAAGGGCAGCAGGGGCTGTTCGCCGCAGGGATTGGTCGATTCGATCTCGCCCAGGGCCGGGGTGGGGTTGTCGCGGTTGATGCGGTCGAGAAAGACGATGCCCGGATCGCCCGACTCCCAGGCCTTGCGCACGAGCAGGGCAAAAACCTCGTTGGCCGAGAGCCGGCTTCGCACCGAGCCGTCCCGGGGGTCGATCAGGTCATAGTCCTCGCCCTTTTCCACGGCCTGCATGAAGCGCTCGGTCAGCGCCACCGAGATATTGAAATTTTGCAGCTCGTTTTCGCGTTCCTTGCAGGAAATAAATTCCAGGATGTCGGGATGGTCGATGCGCAGGATGCCCATGTTGGCCCCGCGCCTCGTGCCGCCCTGTTTGACCTGCTCGGTTGCGGTGTTGAAAATCCGCATGAACGACACCGGCCCGGAGGCCACGCCGCCGGTGGAGCCGACGCGGCTTTTTTTGGGGCGAAGCCGGGAAAAAGAAAAGCCGGTGCCGCCGCCGGATTTGTGGATCAGGGCGGCAAATTTCACGGCGTCGAAAATTTCGTCCATGGAATCGCCCACCGGCAGCACGAAGCAGGCGGCCAGCTGCCCAAGCGGCGTGCCGGCGTTCATGAGGGTGGGGGAATTGGGCAGAAAGCGCATCCCGACCATGAGGTCGTAAAATTTCCGGGCCAAGGCCTCAGGGGTGCAGGACGACTCGGGATATTTGGCTTCTTCGGCGGCAATGGCCGCGGCCACGCGCCAGAACAGTCCCCGGACATCCTCCTCGGGTGAGCCGTCTGGGTTCTTTTTGAGGTAGCGCTTGGACAGAACCACCATGGCGTTGTCGTTGATAGCAGCCTCGGGCAGATCGGCGGGCAAGGGCAGGTGGGTCATGGGCGGAAGTTCCTAACCGATTTCGGTTGCATGAAAAAGTGTGGCCGCCGGAAGGCGGCTTAAATTTTAGCCTTATATATCAGCAAATTGGTCTTTCGGCGATTGGCCAAACGACCTCCTCTCCCCGCCCGGATGAGTACACCAAATCCATGGTGATTGCCACCATCGCACATGCCGAAGGGAGCAAAAAGCTGTTGCCGCGCCCGACATAACTTCGGGAATATGCTTACAAAAAAATAAGCGCTGCCAATTTCAAAAAAGGCATTAACATTTTTCCGCAGACAAGCTATCGCTTAGCCATTACATTTCCGACGACCAGCCGAGTTCCCCTGCGCATCAAGAGCAATACCACTCCCGGGGCTATTTCCATACGCATTTCTCGAAAAGGAGGTTTCAAATGAACGATGGTTTCCTATTCTTTTGCAGTTTATTTTTAGCGGCGCTCCCTCTCCTCCTTTCACTCTTGGAAACAGATTACGTGCAGGGCATTATCGATTCGCAAGAAATGCACAACCTCAAGACCGTAACCTCGTATACACAAAAATCAATTTCCGCTTCATTGCGCATTACCATTATCATCATCGGGCTCATTGCGGCAATATGCACTTTTATAGCGACAAACAATGCAAAGGCAAACCTCGCGGAACAAGTCGAATTTCTAAAGAAGACGAACAATACGGCCCTCTACTACTTAGACCGGGTGCCGCAACTCGTATACTCAAAGACGATACGTCCCGACAACGTGTCGACAGAAGATGAAATGACGAGCAATAAGACCTATCTTGGATGCAATACGCTGAAAGGGGGAGACATATTGAAATTCTACGATCCAAAAGAGTGCTGGTTTGTCCTGCTCCCCATTAACGACGAACTGAAATATGATATTCAGTATCATATCATGCAGGATTTTGCGAAACAGACAAGCGATACGAAGTTGATCGACAACAAAACCATCGACAAATCAAAAATAACCTCCATCCTCGTAGACCTTGCAGCGGGAAATACTTACTTCACCGAGAAGTGCAATGCAGCAGACAACCACAAAGATTGCATCAAACAATTACTGCTTAACAAGGAAATAACTGCCACACAGATCCGTCCATCCGACTCCGGCGTGTTCGAAATAGCTGCTAGTGCCAGCCCGCATCATGCCAAATGGGCATTGATATCGGCCGACCAACTGCCCGCATCTGTAAGAATCTACTCGTCGCCCCGCTCAAGATCGTGGGACTCCAGTCATGAAGAAGAAATGTTCTTTGACCACAACCTTCCCTGGGAAAAAGACACCAAAGTAATAGTTGTTGCTGACAGGACGAAACTGAGAAGACAACCCTATTTTGGACACGGATCAACTGAAGGGATTCTGTGCAAAGGGACAACACTGACACTCATGAGCAGCGTTGAGTATGATTCCAGCGTCGACAGATACGAACCTGTCTTTGCACATGTTAAAATAGAGGAACAGAAGTCGAGCGATACGTGCAAGTCCACGCTCGCATCAGGCGAAGAGGGATGGGTCGCAAGACGTTTTCTACAGACCACCGACCAATAGGACCGTTTCGGAGGACTGCCGGCCGACGTCTCTTCACATTCCGCCGAGGCCGCGCCTTCGATCGCTTTTGCGTCATCGCCCAAGCGGCCGCCAGAAAAGCTGTCTGGAGGGGAGACGCGCAAACGATCCTGCTTCGGTATCCCCATCACACGCCAAAAGGCCGGAGCGTCGCCGCTCCGGCCTTTTCAAGCCGTCCGTACAGACTTTTCGCCTAAGCCGTTGCCTCGGGCGTCTGCGTTGCCGCAGCCTTGGCCGCAAGCCCGGGCTTGGCGCAGGCCAACGGCCAGACCTCGTCGATGCGCTCCACCGGCATGATCTTGATGCGCCCGCGCAGATCCTTGGGAATATCCAGGATGTCCTTCATATTCTTGGCCGGAATGATGACCTGCTTCATGCCGGCCGCCACCGCCGCCAGGATCTTCTCCTTGATGCCGCCAACCGGCAGCACCCGGCCGCGCAAGGTAATCTCGCCGGTCATGGCCAGATCGTTGCACACCGGCGTGTTGGTCAAAAGCGAGATGAGCGCCGTGACCAGGGTGACGCCGGCCGACGGGCCGTCCTTGGGCGTGGCTCCGGCCGGCACGTGGATGTGGATGTCGTTTTTCTCAAAGGCCTCGGGGTCGATGCCGAGTTCCTTGGCCCGGGACTTGGCATAGGTGAGCGCGGCCTGGGCCGATTCCTTCATGACCTCGCCAAGCTTGCCGGTCAGATGCACCGCGCCCTTGCCCGGGGTGGTGGCCGCCTCGATGTGCAAAAGCACCCCGCCAACCGGGGTCCAGGCCAGCCCGACGGCCACGCCCGGCGGCAGATCGGCCTCGCGCTCGTCGTCCATGAACCGCGCCGGTCCAAGCAGCTTTTCCAGGGCCGAGATGGTCACCCGAAACGGCGGCGTCTCGCCCTCGGCCTTTCTGCGGGCCAGTTTGCGGCACACCGAACCGACCTCGCGCTCGAAGTTGCGAAGCCCGGCCTCGCGGGTGTAGTCGCGGATCACCCGGCCCAGCACCAGATCGGAGATGGACACGTCGTCGGCGGTCAGGCCGTTTTCCTCGATCTGACGCGGCAGAATGTAGCGCCGGCCGATCTTGACCTTCTCCTGCTCGGTGTAGCCGGGCAGGCGGATCACTTCCATGCGGTCAAGCAGCGCCGCCGGAATGGTGTCGAGCATGTTGGCCGTACAGATGAACATCACCTTGGACAGGTCAAAGGGCACGTTTAAGTAGTGGTCCGAGAAGGAATTGTTCTGTTCGGGATCGAGCACCTCAAGGAGGGCCGAAGACGGATCGCCCCGGAAGTCCGAACCGACCTTGTCAATCTCATCGAGCATGATGACCGGGTTTCGGGTGCCGGCCTGTTTGATGCTCTGGATGACCCGGCCGGGCATGGAGCCGATGTAGGTGCGCCGGTGCCCCCGGATTTCCGCCTCGTCGCGCATCCCGCCGAGCGACATGCGCACGAACTTGCGGCCAAGGGCCCGGGCAATGGACCGGCCAAGCGAGGTCTTGCCCACGCCCGGAGGGCCGACGAAGCACAGGATGGGGCCTTTCATGCCCGGATTGAGCTTTCTGACCGACAGGTATTCGAGGATGCGCTCCTTGACCTTTTCCAGATCGAAATGGTCGTCGTCGAGAATGCGCTTGGCTTCCTTGATGTCGAGCCGGTCCTTGGACATCTTTTTCCAGGGCAGGTCCACCATCCAGTCGAGATAGGTGCGGATGACGCCGGCCTCGGAGGAATCGGGATGCATGGACACCAGCCTCTTGAGCTGCTTGTCCGTCTCCTTTTTCACTTCCTTGGGCATCCCGACCTTGTCCAGGGCCTCTTTGAGCTCCTCAAGGTCGTCGGACTCCTCGCCGCCCTCGCCGAGTTCCCGGCGAATGGCCTTGAGCTGTTCGCGCAGGAAGAAGTCCTTTTGCGCCTTGTCCATGCCCTCTTTGGCCATGTTCTGGATCTTGGCCTGCATGGTGGCCACTTCGGCTTCCTTGACCAGCTGGTCGTTGACCAGCCGCAACCGCTCCACCGGGTCCTCGCACTCCAGCAGCCGCTGGGCCTCTTCCACCCGCATCCGCAGGTTGGAGGCCACCAGGTCGGCCAGCCGGCCGGGTTCGTTGACGCTGTTTAAAACGGCCATGATGTCGGCCGAGGCCATGCCCCGAAGCGACAGGATCTTTTCGCTCTGCTCCCGGGCGGCCCGCATCATGGCTTCCTGCTCCAGGGTCGCTTCCTTGGGGTCGTGCTCGGCCAGCACTTCCACCGAGGCCTGGAGATACGGCTCAGACGAGCTGAAGTCCTTCACCCGGGCCCGGGTCAGGCCCTGGACCAGCACTTTGAGCCGGCCGTCAGGCATCTTGAGCATGCGCATGATCATGCCCACCGTGCCGACCCGGTAGAGGTCGTCCACCCCGGGGTCGTCGACCTTTTCGTCCTTCTGGGTGAGCACCAGGATGTAGCGCGAGCCGTTTAGGGCCGCGTCCACGGCCTGGACCGACTTGTCGCGGCCGACAAACAGCGGCAGGATCATATAATTGAAGACCACGATGTCGCGCACGGGCAACACCGGCAATTCGGTCGGAATATCCGGCGGCGTCGCCTCGTCGCTTTCGTTCCCGGCAGCCACCGCAGCGGTGTCGGCCTTGGGCGCGTCGGCCTCGGGGGCTTCCGTCTCGGAGACCGCCTTCGGGTCGTGTTCCTTGTCCATAATACTCAGACTCCTTGTCTGCGTCGCAAGCGGCACAGGGGCCGATCACGCCTCCCGGAGGAGGCGGCCTCAACGGAATGGCGGCCTAGCCGCGAATGGTAAAGGCCGTGAAGGCCTTGTCATACTCGATCATGTTCGCTGTCACGCGGTCCACCCGGGACAGGGGCGAACCTTGGGGCAGGCGTTCCTTCAGGGCGTCCAGGGCTTCGGGAGCGCCCTGGGCCAGCACTTCCACCTGGCCATCGGCCAGATTGCGCACCCAGCCGTGAAGGCCGAGGCTGACGGCCTGATCACAAACCCAGGCCCGGAAATACACGCCCTGCACCGTGCCGGAAATGGTGGCGTGCAGGCTTGGCGTCGCCTTGGCCGTCGCATCCGTCGCCGTCATGGAGCGCCTCCTTGGATTAGATCATACCTTCAGCCTGAAAGCTGAAAAACCGGTTTTCCGTCACCACCAGATGGTCCAGGACCCGGATGTCCATTTCCCTGGCGGCGCTGACAATGCGCCGGGTAAATTCCACGTCCTCAACCGAGGGCCTGGGATCGGCCCCGGGGTGGTTGTGGACCAGAATCACGCCGCTGGCCTTGTGGCGCAGGGCCGCGGCAATGACATCCCGGGGATAGACCGCCGCCTGGTCCACCGTGCCCTTGCTCACTTGCTCCCAGCCGATCAGCCGGTTCTTGGTGTCCACCAGGGCCATCCAGAATTCCTCGTGCTCCTTGACCCCGATGCGCGAGCGGCCCATTTCGGCCACGATCTCGGGGCTGTTGAGCACCATGCGGTCCTTGAGCGGCTGCTCGTGAAACCGGGCCCAGACCTCGCGCCACAGGGTCAAAAATTCCTCGGCGCCCGGGCCAAACCCGTCAACGTCCCGCATCTCTTCCAGTCGGGCTGTCAGCACCCCGCGCACATTGCCAAACCGCCTCAAGAGCTCCTTGGCCAGGGGCTTGTTGTCGCGGCGGATATTGACATAGCCCAGCACCAGCTCCAGCACTTCATAATCGGCCAGGGCGCGCGAATTTTCCAGCAACCGGTCTTTGAGGCGGCGGCGGTGGCCGATATAGTGTGGCGATTCTTTCTTACTAAGCATGGTTTGCGGTCCGGGCAAGGCGTTTGTGGCGGATACGCGGGAAAACTCGGCAAATTTCGGCCGGAAACACGGGAAAGGCCGGCCCCATCATGGCGAAATCCGGGAGGAAGCCCGCATCTGGCCGCTAAAAAGCCGGAAAAGCTCGGCGGTCAGAAATTCCATGGCCTGATCCGGCTTTCTGGCCCCGGTTTTGATGCCGGCTTCGGCGGCAAAGGCCGCTTCGAAGATCCGGGTCAGCCCGGCCGATCCCAGCCTTCTGGCCATGGCCTCTTTTTTCTGGCGCACCTGGGGCGGCAGGCGCACGTCGTCGGCCTCGCCCACGGCCAGACGCCACATCATCCGGGCTTCATAGAGCAACAGCCCGATAAAGGGGAAAATCATCTCCTCCCCGGCCAGTTCCTTGTCGAAAATTTCCTGCCACACCAGGGTCGGGTCGCGTCCGCCGGCCAGGGCGTCGAGAAAGGCAAAGCCGTCCATGCCCTCGTGGTGGGACAAGAGGCCCAGATCGGCCAGCTCCAGGCTGGTGCGATCCCCCAGGGCCAGCTCGAGCTTGGCCAGCTCGTTGTCGGCATGGGCCAGGGAGGGCGGCAGCGCCCCGGCCAGGGCCTCGGCCACGCCCGGCCCCAGGACCAGCCCCCGGCGGGCGGCCCAGTCCGACAGACGCGGTCCCATGTCCCGCCGCGTCAGGCCCGGCGAGACAAACACCCATTTGCGCTTTTGGGCCACCTGGAAATAGGGCTGTTCGGCCAGGGTTTTGGGCAGTTTCGGTCCGCCTTTGCGGTCGAGCGGGCCTTCCAGGCAAAAAAACGGCCAGACCGCGTCGTTAAACCCCTTGAGCGCCGGCGTCAGCTTGGGCCAGAATTCCGCCGGCAAGGCCTCGGCCCGGCGCACCACCACGGCCCGGCGGCCGGCAAACAGACTGGCCACGGTCAAGGCGCTCCAAAACGGCGCGCCAATCTCCTCATCGCCCCAGAACACCTCCCGGGCAAACGACTGGCCGCAATCCGCCAGCAGACGCTCCACCCGTTCCCGGATGATTTCCGGGTCGGGACACACCAGAAAGGAAAAGCCGGCTCTTTGCATGGGGGCACAGTAGCCGAGGCCCGGCCCGGGAGCAACGGCGGCGATGGCCGACGGGAAACAGGCAGGCAGGAATGGAGCAGCCCTATGGCCCGGGGCCGTGACGTTTTAGCCACACCCCTTGTATCACATTGACTTTTTCAATAATATCATATCCATTGCAGTTAAGGTCGTCGAGGGCGGAATGGTGGTGGACCGTGGCTGATTTGTGGGGTGCAGTTGTCATGCGCCCATACCGCATTGTTTCTTTTCTCATTCTTGGTGTTGCAGCCTTCCTGATCATCCACGACCTCGGGACGCCGTCGTTGTGGCTTGACGAGGTTGCCGCGCCGCTCAACGCCCATCTCTCGACCGAAGCCATCCTGGAGCTGTCGCGGACCCTGGAAGAACACCCGCCCCTGTTCTACCTGCTGCTCAAGGCCTTTCTCAACCTGGGCCGGACCGATTTCCTGGTGCGCCTGCTGCCGGCCCTGGCCGGCCTTGGCTGCGTGGCCATGGTCATGGCTGTCGGAACGCGTTTCTTTTCCCGGTCCGTGGGTCTGCTTGCCGCGGCGCTGTGGCTGGCCATGCCCCAGGACCTGTGGCTGTCGCGCATGGCCCGGCCCTATTCCCTGTGGCTCTTTTTCTACCTGTGCGCCCTGTATTTCCTGGCCGGCTTCCTCAAGGACGGCCGGTTGCGCTCCATTTGGGGGCTGCTCGCCAGCGCCGCCTTCATGGTCGCCACCCACTACCTGTCCTTTCCCCTGCTGGCCGCCATGGGCGGCTGCCTGCTGGCCATCCCGCCCCTGGCTCGGCCCCGCTCCCGGCTGCCGGCCATTGTGTGCTATGCCGCCGGCTGCGCCGCCATTACTGCCGCAGCCTATTTCGGCCTCATCCGCACAAGCGCCACCCCGGCCCTCATTGCCGCAGCCGACGAGACCGCAGCCGACGCCGCCCGGGCCGTGGGCGAGGCCCTGGGCGGCGTCCTGTACCTCTTCGACCTTCCCCTGGCCCGGCTGTTGGCGGGAACCGCCGCCGGCCTGGGCTTTTTCACCCTGTTTCGGACCGACCGCCGGGCTTTTCTCCTGCTGGCCATCCTCACCCTGGCCCCGATCGCCATCCTGGTGGTCCTGGGCAAGGCCACCGGGCTCTATGCCCGCCACCTGTCGAGCCTGGGCATTCCCATCGCCCTGACCATGGCCGCCGCCCTGGGCCGCCTGCCCCGACTGGCCCCCCGCTTGCCGGCCATCACCGTCGCCGTGCTGGTCCTGGCCGCCCTGGACCCGCTCGTCTGGCACCGGGAACAGTTCTACACCGTCGACAGCTATCAGGTGCCGATTATCGGCAACAACTACAAACTGGCCGCCGCCGGGATTGCCCGGCTGTACGGCCCGGCCACGGTGGTCTCCTTTGGCAACGCCTATTACGGCAACGCCGTGTCCTGGTATCTGGACCAGTCGCCCCGGCCAAACGCCGTGGACAACCCGGGCCTGACCCCGGACGACCAGACCGCCAACCTGCTTTTTGCCGCCGGCGCCCATTGGGGCTATCTGGCCAAAGACGCCGACGATTTCGAAGCGCGTTTCGGCCCCGGGGCGGTGCGCCACCGCATCGAGACCTCGACGGTCATGGCCCTGGCCGTTCCCCGCGATCCGGTTCGCCGCATCACCGCCCTGCCGGCCCGGGCCGGCCTGTCCATGGGCTACCGGGATTTTTTCGCCACGGCCAACATCGCCAAGGGGGTCCACCACCACCAAAACGCCCGGGGGCCGGCCATCATTCCCATCCACAACCAGACCGAGGGACAGGTCCGGGCCGCCTTTGCCCTGCTGGCCCCGCCCGAGCCCCAGGACATTCGCTTAAACGTCCTTTTCGACAACACCGGCCAGGGCAACACCCTGACCGCCGTGGTCCGCTTCGACGACGAACCGCCCACCGTCCATCCCCTTTCCACCGGCTACGACCCCACCCATCAGCGTCAGATCGCCCTGCAGCGCGACGCCCCTTACGCCGTCATGACCGTGGACCTCCTCCTGCACGGCGCCGGCCGCACCCCGACGCTCAGCGGCGGCAGCCAGGAGACCCTGCGCCTGACCGGCCTGGAAGCCTTTTTCTGCCCAACCCGGGACGCCGCCGGCTGCCTCAAGGACGCCGAAGGCCAGCTCATTGCCAACCAGTTGACAAATTATCTGGAAGAACGCTTTGCCGAGTCAGCCGACACGCCCCAGGCCACCCGCATCACCGGCCGCGACAACCTCGCCGGCATCCCGGACAACGTCCTGGGAGCCTGGTCGGCCGTCGCCCCGGCCCTGGCGTCCCGGCCCGGCGTCATGCATCTGACGCTGACAACCGACCGCTCCCGGTTGTCGTTTTTCCCCCGGGTCGGCCTGGACGGCATGGTGCAGGTCTGGGCCACCCGCCCGGACGGCCAACGCCGCCTCCTGTTCGCCCTGCAAAACCACACCGACAACTGGACCCCGATCAGCGCCCGCTATGAATTCGCGGTCCCGGACTGGCTCCAAAACCGGGAGACGGCCGTCGACCTGGAACTGACCGGCCGCTGGTCCCAGCTGTGGACCCTGGGGGAGGGCGTGTTTTTCTGATCCGAGTGGCGACTTTTTCCTGGCCCGGTTCCTGCATCTCCTTGCTCCGGCCCGCCCGAGACATGTCCGGACAGGCAAACCACGCCAAGAGGGAGCCGCATGACCACGCCGCCAAGCTCTGCCTTCCGCCTTTCCGTACGCGAAACCCTGCGCTGCCATCTGGTCAGCCGGGATCCGCTCATCATCATCTCCTACGGACTGCCCCTTGGCGCGCCCATGCAGCTTTCTCCCTATCTGGCGCATCGCAAAGCCTATTTCCTCATGGGCAACTGGTGGTCGCTGCTGGATCGCGGCGTGCTCGTGCGCACCAAACAGTTCTACAGTCTCATGCGTGACATGTACCCGCTGCATGAGTACATCTTCCTGACCAACGCCCAGGAAGAAAACGCCCTGCTCGAACGCATCGGCCTGCCCAACTACCTGTGCCACCACAACGCCTTTCTCGACGAAGCGATCTTTCGTCCCCTGCCGGACGTGAACAAGGACCTCGACGCCGTCTATACCGCCCGGCCGCTCCCCTTCAAACGCCATACCCTGGCCCGACGCATCCCGTCCTGGGAGCTTTTGTACTATTTCGACCCGACCGACCCGGACAAGCAGCAGACCTATGTGCGCCACCTGACGCGCACCATGCCCGGCATGGTCCTGCCCAATCATGATCCGGTTGACGGCGCGTACCGCAAGCTTGGTCCCGCCGCCATGTGCCAGGCCATCAACCGGGCCAGGGTGGGGCTGTGCCTGTCCCAGGTGGAAGGCGGCAATTACGCCACCACCGAGTACATGCTCTGCGGTCTGCCCGTGGTCTCCACCCCGAGCCAGGGCGGACGCGACGCCTTCCTCGATCCGGAAATCAGCCGGGTGGTGGAACCTGACCCCCGGGCCGTTGCCGCCGCCGTGGCCGACCTGATCGCCCAGGACCTGTCCCCCCGGGTGGTGCGGCTGCGCACCCTGCTCAAAATCCGGGAGCAGCGGCAGGATTTCATCCGGCTCATCGAGGCCCTCTATGAGCGCGAAGGTCGGCGCGAACCCTTTGCCGAACAGTTTAGCGCCATTTTCACGCACAAAATGCTCACCTATCCCGGCACGCCCGAACAATTCCTGGCCCGCCACGGGCTGCTTCCCGGGCAGGACGACGACGCCCCCGTCCTGGCCCCGGCGGCAAACGCTTGACGCCGGCCAAGGCCGGCGTTATCTGGCTTCCAACGTCGAGTTCCGCCCGTGGCGGAAGCGGGGGACCCACTTTCCCGGGGCGTATCGCCGGTCTTCCGGCGTAGGGCAACCTCTTCGGCCCGAGCCCGTCAGCTAACCTCGTAGACGTCGAAGGGGAAACCGCTTGTCGCCAGGCAGGTTTCCCGCAACCGGTCTCCGGAGGGATGCCTCATGTTGTTCGACGCCCATGCTCCCGGGCTGCGCCCGCTCCTGTCCGATCCCGATCCTTTTCGTCCTGCCTTCCTTGCCAAGGCCCATCCGCCAGGACGCCTCCTCGCCGTCGTCTGAGGCTGGCCCCGTTCCCCTGCTCCCCTTTTCGCCTCTGTTGGCTGGTTGTGACCAGCCAATGGCCCGTGCCTGCGTCGTTGCGAGGAAAAACCATGTCCGATTCCCCCATCCGGCCCCTGGCCTGGTTGCGCCGCGTGCTGTTTGGCCGCTCGCTCAATCTGGCCGACCACTCGGTATTCCATAATCTCTCGCTCATCGCCTTTTTCGCCTGGGTGGGCCTTGGGGCCGACGGCCTGTCCTCCTCCTGCTACGGCCCGGCCGAGGCCTACCTGGCCCTGGGCCAGCACGGCTTCCTGGCCGTGTTCGTGGCCCTGGCCTCGGCCGCCACCATCATCATCATCAGCGCCGCCTATTCCCAGATCATCGAACTCTTTCCCTCGGGCGGCGGCGGCTACCTCGTGGCCAGCAAACTCCTGTCGCCAACCGTGGGCATGGTCTCGGGCTGCGCCCTGCTCATCGACTACGTGCTGACCATCGCCATCTCCATTGCCAGCGGGGCCGACGCCGTTTTCAGCTTCCTGCCCCCCGAGTGGCTGCCCTACCGGCTGCCCGTGGCTGCGGCCGGCATCATCGCCCTGACGCTGTTAAACCTGCGCGGGGTCAAGGAATCGGTGCTGGTCCTGGTGCCGGTCTTCATGGTCTTCGTCGTCACCCACGCCCTGGGCATCGGCTACGGCCTCTGGTCCCACGCCATGGACCTGCCGGCCGTGGTCACCCGGGTTGGGGCCGATGTCGGCGCGGCCAGAAGCGAACTGGGCACAGTCGGCATGCTGCTCCTGGTGCTGCACGCCTACAGCATGGGCGCGGGCACCTATACCGGCATCGAGGCCGTGTCCAACGGCCTGCCCATCCTGCGCGAACCCAAGGAGAAAACCGGCAAGCGGACCATGCTCTACATGGCCCTGTCCCTGTCCCTGACCGTGGTCGGACTCATTTTGTGCTTTATCCTCTACCGGGTGACGGCCGTGCCGGGCAAAACCTTAAACGCCGTCCTGTTTGAGAGCATGGCCGCCGGCTTCGGACCGACGGTTGGCGGCGGCTTCGTCCTTATCACCCTGGTCTCCGAGGCCCTGTTGCTGTTCGTGGCCGCCCAGGCCGGCTTTGTCGACGGCCCCCGGGTGTTGTCCAACATGGCCCTGGACCGCTGGTTTCCCACCCGCTTTGCCCTGCTCTCGGATCGCCTCGTCACCCAAAACGGCATCGCCCTTATGGGGGTAGCCGGCCTGATCCTGCTTCTGGCCACCGACGGGGCCGTGGACATCCTCATCGTCCTTTACAGCATCAACGTCTTTGTCACCTTCGTGCTGTCCCAGCTCGGCATGGTGCGCCACTGGTGGCAGGTGCGCGGCTCCTCCGCCCACTGGGGCAAGGGCATGCTCTTAAACGGCCTCGGACTGGCCCTGACGAGCTTTATCCTGATCACCGTGACCATCGTCAAATTCGATGCCGGCGGCTGGGTGACCATCGTCATCACCGGGGCGCTGGTGCTGGCCGCCCTTGCCGTCAAACGCCACTACAACCGGGTGTGGAAGAGCATCCGCAAGCTCGACGTGCTGCGCGCCGTCATCGATCCCGAAAACCCCTACACCCGGCCTATTCCCAAAAGCGCCCACGGCCCCAAGCCCGATCCCCAGGCCCCGACCGCCGTCATCTTCGTCAACGGATTCAGCGGCCTGGGCGTCCATACCCTGCTTTCGGTGGTGCGCCTTTTCGGCAAGGACATCGCCAACTACGTCTTCGTGCAGATCGGCGTGGTGGATGCGGCGGTCTTTCGCGGCACGGACAAGCTCAACCAGCTCAAGACCGAGATGGAAGAAGGGCTTGGCAAATACGTCAGCGTCATGACCGAGCGCGGCTACCACGCCGAAGCCCACTGGGCCGTCGGCACCGACATCGTCCAGGAGGTCCTGGAGCTGGCCCCGCCCCTGCGGGACCGCTTCCCCAAGGCCATCTTTTTCGGCGGCCAGATCGTCTTTGAACACGACACCTTTTTCACCCGCTTCCTGCACAACTACGTCGTCTTCTCCCTGCAACGCCAAATCTACCGGCTGGGCATGCCGTTTATGATCATGCCCGTGCGTCTGGACCTTCCGGACGGCGAGGACATTGCCGCCGTGTAAACATGTCTTGAAAAAAGATTACCCGGCAGGGCGCGGCCTTGCCGGTTTCGATCTGCCGCAGGGCCGGCCGGCCTCTTGATTTCACCGTTCCCGGGCGTATGACAGATGCGGCTTGGGGAGTGTTGGGGACGTCCCAGCCTCGGCGCGTTGGGGAGCGGGCCGGGGGTCGCACCTTTTCATCACGCTGGCATCGCTTACAAAATGACCTACTTATCCGCCTGGACGCTCGTGCGCGGCATCGAGCCCATGTCCTTGTGCGATTGGCCGGGACGCCTCTGCGCCGTGCTCTTTTTCGGCGGCTGCAACCTGCGCTGTCCCCATTGTCACAACGCCGCCCTGGCCTGGTCGGCCCAGGCCGGACCGCTCGTGGCCGAGAAAGACGTGCGCCGGTTCGTGGCCACCCATAGGCGCTGGCTCGACGGGCTGGTCATCACCGGCGGCGAACCCACCCTGACCCCGGGGCTGGTCGATCTGGCCGTCGGCCTTGCCGCCTCGGGCCTGCCGGTCAAGGTCGATTCCAACGGGCTGCGTCCGGACGTCCTGGCCGCGCTGTTAGCCGGCCACCCGGACGTGCATCTGGCCGTGGACGTCAAAGCCCCCTTTGCCAGCTATCCGCTCGTTACCGGCAACCGCGTCGATGCCGCCACGGCCCGCCACAGCCTGGAGCAGGTCTTTGCCCTGGCCCAGGCCCATCCCGGGCGCATCCGGTTTCGCACCACCCGCGTGCCCGAGCTGTCCGAAGCCGACCTCCGGGAGATCGCCTCGCTGCTGCCGGCCGGACACGCGCTCACGCTCCAACCGTTCAGACCGATTGCCAGCCATGGGAAGGAGAGGGAACATGCCTAAGCAGATTCGCAAACGCGACGGTTGTCTGGAAACGTGGAGCACCCAGCGCATTGCCCAGGCCATCTTGAAAGCCCTCAAGGCCAGCGGCGTCAAGGACCCGCTTTTAGCCACCCGGCTGGCCGGCAAGGTGGAGGGCAAGCTGACGGAACTGGGCAACGACGTGCCCGAGCAGGAACAGGTCCAGGATGCCGTGGAACTGGTGCTCATGGAATCGCGGCTGTACAATGTGGCCCGGCGCTACATCGTCTACCGGGAAAAACGCCGGGAGCTGCGCGAGCAAAAGGCCGCCTTCCTGGACATCGCCGACGTCATCGACAACTACATTGCCAAGACCGACTGGCGGGTGGCGGAAAACGCCAACATGACCCACAGTTTCCAGGGCCTCATGCTCCATCTCTCGGGCACGGTCCAGGCCCGCTACGCCCTGGGCAAATATCCCGAAGAGGCCCGGGCCGCCCACGAGCACGGCTATTTCCACATCCACGACCTGTCCTTCGGGCTGGCCGGCTATTGCGCCGGCTGGAGCCTGCGCGATCTGCTGCTCGAAGGCTTCAATCTCCAGGGCCGTTCCAGCGCCGGCCCGGCCCGCCACTTCGACACCGCTCTAGGCCAGATGGTCAATTTCCTGGGCACGCTGCAAAACGAATGGGCCGGAGCCCAGGCCTTCAACAACGTCGATACCTACCTGGCCCCGTTTATCCGCCACGATGCGCTCACCTACCGCGAAGTGCGCCAGGCCATGCAAAAATTCATCTTCAACCTCAACACCACCTCGCGCTGGGGCGGGCAAAGCCCATTTACCAACCTCACCTTTGATCTGGCCCCGCCCAAGCATCTGGCCAAGGAGGCCGTCATCATCGGCGGCGTGCTGCAGGACGCGGTCTACGGCGACTTCGGGCCGGAAATGGAGATGATCAACCGGGCCTTTTTGGAGGTCATGGGCGAGGGGGATTTTGACGGCCGCATTTTCTCGTTTCCCATCCCCACCTACAACATCACGGCCGAGTTTCCCTGGGACGGCGAAATCGGCCGGCTGCTGCTGGAATTGACCGCCAAGTACGGCGCGCCCTATTTCCAGAACTTCATCAATTCCGATCTGTCGCCCGAGGACGTGCGCTCCATGTGCTGCCGGTTGCAGATGGATTTGCGCCAGTTGCGCACCAAGGTGGGCGGACTTTTCGGGGCCGGCGACCTGACCGGATCGGTCGGCGTGGTGACGCTCAATCTGCCCAAGCTGGCCTTTCTGGCCCAGGGCGAGGAAGACTTCCTCGATCTCGTTGGCGAGTATGCCGAGCTGGCCAAGGACGCCCTGGAATTCAAGCGCAAGATGATCAGCGACAACCTGGAGCGCGGCCTTTTCCCTTGGACCAAGCGCTACCTGACCAACGGCTTCAAGGGCCATTTCTCCACCATCGGGCTGGTCGGCGGGCACGAAGCCTGCTTAAACCTCCTGGGCAAGGGCATCGAGACCGAGGCCGGGGTGCGGCTCATGACCCGGATGCTTGAACATCTGCGCACGCTGACCGCCGGCTTTCAGGAAGAAACGGGCAACCTCTACAATCTCGAAGCCACCCCGGCCGAGGGCACCAGCTACCGTCTGGCCAAGATCGACAAGTCGCTCTACGCCGATATCAAAGCCTCGGGCAACGGCACGCCGTACTACACCAATTCCACCACCCTGCCGGTCGGGCTGTCGCGCGACGTGTTCGCCGCCCTGGAGCATCAAAACAAGCTCCAGCCGCTCTACACCGGCGGCACGGTGTTCCACACCTATTTAGGCGAAGCCGTGGCCGATGTGGAGGCGCTCAAGTCGTTTATCGTCAAGGCCTTTACCCTGACGAAAATCCCCTACCTGTCGATTACGCCGACGTTTTCCATCTGCAAGACCCACGGCTACATCAAAGGCGAGCACTTCGAGTGCCCGGACTGCGGCGCCGCCTCGGAAGTGTTCACCCGCATCGTGGGGTATTATCGCCCGGTGTCGCTGTGGAACAAAGGCAAGCAGGCGGAATACGAGGAACGGTTGACGTATGGGGAGATTTGCTAATTATTTAAGCCCACTGCGTCTGTTCTCTGGAACCTTATTTACTTGCGATTCTATCTGTTCCCAAGTTGAGGATCTGGGGATTGACACGCATTTTGAGACGGGCTATTCGTCATGTTGACAGCGGGTGTTTCCCGCGCTCTTTTACAGCTATCAAATATATAGCATTTAATGACAGGTGTTTAGGCGATGAGCAGGGTTCAAACCATCAAAGCAATCCAGACGGGCGCTCAGTATGAGCAGGCCCGAACATTGCTTTTAGCGCTTGTCGGCACACCACCGGACTCCCCAGAGTACGAATCGTTGGAAAGTTTGCTGGCAGAAATGCGTAAGTATGAACGCTTACATATTTTTAGCTCGCCTGCGAAGCCAACGCCACTGGAAATCATCCGGTGCGTGATGACCAATCGCCGCCTAAACCCGAAAGATATGCAACCTTTCCTTGGAAGCAGAAGCCAAGTCTCTTCAGTCCTCTCCGAAAAACGTCCCCTGACGCTCTCGATGATTCGTGCGCTGAACAGGCATCTAGGAATCCCCCTGGAACTGTTGATTGGCGAAGATGAAACCACTTCGAATTCATCCATATCAATAGATTGGACGCGCTATCCGACCAAGGAAGTTGCTGCGGCGTTACGAATTGCTGGAAAATTCGACTATAAAAATGATGCCCAGGAAATCATGGCGGAAGCATGCCGCATGGCTGGCGTTGCCTGCGACAAGACACTGGCTGCATGCCTCCGACAAGGTAACCGCTTGAGTGCCAAGGCTGACACCTATGCTACGCAAGCTTGGTTGCTCTGCGCCAAGGCTCGTGCGCGCAATGCAATCCCTGGTACCGATTTCAATCAAGCCGAGATAACCACTGAGTTTTTACGTAATATTGTTCAAAAGAGTGCCTTACCCGATGGCATTGATCAAGCCCTAGAGGTGTTGCGCACCAAGGGTATTGGGCACATATATTTATCTCACTTTAGAAGAACTTACCTTGATGGTGCTGTTTTTTTTGTTGACGGCAAGCCGATTATCGCACAAACATGCCGATATGACCGCTTGGATAATTTTTGGTTTGTTCTTTTACATGAGCTTGCACATCTCGCTTGCGGACACTTAGCCGAAGAGGATGATTACTATCTCGACGACCTCGACATCGAGTTTACGGGGCAGGAGAGTGAAGCGGATGCAGTCGCGTTAGAGGCGGCAATCCCCGGCACTGAAATGGGGCACACCGCTTTTAAAAGCGCACGCATTGCTTCCATCAAGAGTTTAGCCCGAAAATTGCATATTCATGATGCTATTGTCGCAGGTAGAGTTCGCCATGATCAGAAAAACTATAGGATATTGGCCCAGCATGTCGGCCAAGGGTTGGTGCGCAATCAGCTTGAAAAATTGACCAACGAAGCCTGAAAAGGCTCCGACAATATAAAAAGACAAAGGCCGCTTGCCCACACGCGGCGGACTCGCGGCCCTTGGCATGCGGGTTGCATGCTAAGATTAACTTGCACTTATATCTCTAGCCACGCAACCCTCCCATGTCAAGCTTGAGTCCGCCCAAATCCTGTGAAAACAGGACAAGGACTTATCATGGCTAAAAGTACACATGTTGTCCCCAATTCCTCCCGCGGCGGTTGGGATTCCAAGGACAGCGGCAACTCCCGCGTCTCCCGTCACTTTGACAAGAAGAGCGAAACGACTGACTGGGCGCGGGAACACAGCAGCAAGATCGGCTCAGAACTTGTAATCCATAACAAAAACGGCCAGATCGGCCAGAAAGACAGTCATGGAAATGATGACTGTCCGCCCCGGGGCTAGGTGGAAAAAGCTATGACCACCATCGAAGCTGCCGTAATCAAAGAGCAAGATGTCATGTTTGCCGTAGTTGCGGTCAAACCATTCGTATTTAACTCCCAAAACTGCCTGGATGACGCCCGGTCAGCCTTTCAACGGTATTTTCCAGGGATGCCCATTGTACTGATGAAGCAAGATCATCGTGGCCTCCCCGAATACCAAGGCAGGACAGACATCGTGACGTTCCTTTCACATGTCCATCCCGGCAATATTCCGTGGAAACGATTTAATTTTAACTAACAAAAACTGTCGGCCGCTCCATGTTCATGGAGCGGCCGACTTAATATCTGCCAATTCATTCTCGCAACTCACCCCATCCGCCCCAACCGCTTATATACATCCCCGTCGTTCCGTTTCCCAATGAGCGGCTCCAGCAACACATCATCCTCAACGCGGTAGACGATGCGATACTCCCCGACGTCGGCCCGGCGGTAGGGGGAATTTTTCAGCGCCGAGGTGTCCGACGCCTCGGGGGCGTGCAGCAGATCGAACAGCCGCACCGCCACCGAAGCGTCCGGACAAGGCCGTTCTGCCTTTACCCCACCGCCCAATCCCGCCCGCAGGTCTCTGTTCCAGCACCCCCTGGACAGCCGCCCCGCCGTATGCTTGATTGCTGCCATGGACCGCACCCATATTCAAACCGTCGCCGACACCATCGCCAAGGCTTTTGCCCCGAACCGGATTATCCTGTTCGGCAGCCATGCCCGTGGCGAGGCCGGACCGGAGAGCGACCTCGATTTGTATGTGGAGATGGAGACGGATTTGCGGCCGCCGGCCCGGACCGCCGCCATTGCCGCTCTTTTCGGACTGCGGACATGGTCGCTGGACGTGCTGGTCCACACACCGGCCGAGGCGCGGCGGCTTTCGCAACAGCCGACTTCGTTTCTCTCGCGCATCCAGGCCGAAGGCGTGGTGCTCCATGAACGGCGCTGACGCCGCAGCCCGGCGCTGGCTGGCCAAAGCCGAAAATGATCTGCTCAATATTCGGAACAACCTGCACGCGGCCCTGATTCCCTGGGACACCGTCTGCTTTCACGCCCAACAGGCCGCAGAAAAATACCTGAAAGCTTTCCTGGTCGCCCAGGGCGCATTGCCGCCGCGCTCACACGACCTGATTGCCCTGCTCGCTTTGTGTGTGGAATTCACACCGGACCTTACCGCATTGGAAACGTCCTGCCGCAGCTTGGCCTATTTTGGCACGGCATCCCGGTATCCCGATGACATCTACGAGCCTGACGAGGAAGATGGACGGCAGGCCTTTGCTGCATCCCTGCGCGTCCAGCAACTCATTCTCACTCACTTGCCGCGTTCTCCAGACCCCGCCTAAAGGTTCTGCCCGCCCGCCCCCTCTTGCCGGATGGTCCGTCGCCGCGTTATAATCCCGGCGTACGGCTCTTGCCGCACGGTCGCCGCCTCTGCGGCCCCCCCCTCCAACAAAAAGGATTCGCCATCGCTGCCAAGGTCATCGGCAATGTGATCGGGCTTAAGCCCAGTCAGCTCAAAGCATTGGAACGGCTCGGAACACGGCGGTATCCCTCCGTTGGCGGCTATACCATCGATCAGGCCCGGGAACTGGCGGCCATCGCCTACGGCATCGGCCGACAGGTGGGCCTGCTCATCGACCGCAAAGGCCGCCCGGCCCACATCATCGTCGGCAGCCAGAAGGGCATCCTCATACCGGAACTCGACCGAGCGCGCTTAAGCGCCGGCCGGTTACGCGGGCTGCGCCTGCTGCACGTCCACCTCGCCGGCGAGCCGCTCAACGAAGAAGACCTGACCGACATGCTCTTTTTGCGCCTGGACTCGGTGGCGGCGCTGACCATCGACGGCATGGCCGCGCCGGTCGCCCTGCACGTGGCCCATTTGCTGCCGCCGGGGGCCGGGGACGCGCCCTATGACGTACTGCCGCCGCGCCCCTATGACCGGGTGGATGAGGATTTCACCGCCCTGGCCGAGGCGCTGGAAGCCGAGCTGTCCCGCGAGGGCGAGCGCATCGACACGCCGGGCAAATCCGCCTCGGGCCGGGACCGCGCCGTGCTGGTCAGCGTGGCCAGTTCCCCCAAGGCCGCCCAGGAAGCGTCGCTGGACGAGTTGGCCGCTCTGGCCGACACGGCCGGCCTGGACATCGCCGAGCGGGTGGTGCAGCGCGTGGCCAACGTCAATCCGAAATTTCTCCTGGGCAAGGGCAAGCTGGCCGAAATCGAGATCGCGGCCCTGCGGGCCGGGGCCTCGCTCCTCGTCTTTGACGGCGAACTGTCCCCGTCCCAGATCAGAAACTTGGCCGAGGTGACCCAGCTTCGGGTCATCGACCGCACCCAGCTCATTCTCGACATCTTTGCCCAGCACGCCGCCACCCGCTCGGGCAAGCTCCAAGTGGAGATGGCCCAGCTCAAATATCTCCAGCCCCGCCTCGTTCGCCAGGACCGGGCCATGTCCCGGCTCATGGGCGGCATCGGCGGCCGGGGACCGGGCGAAACCAAGCTCGAAGTGGACCGTCGGCGCATCCGGGAACGGATCGGCCGCATCAAGGACGAACTCAAAGAACTGCGCAAGCGCCGGGCCGCCGCCCGGGCCGGCCGGGCCAGGGCCGGGCTGCCCGTCGTGTCGCTGGTCGGCTACACCAACGCCGGCAAATCCACGCTGTTAAATACGCTGACCGGCAGTGCCGTGCTGGCGGAAAACCGGCTGTTTGCCACGCTGGACCCGACCAGCCGCCGGCTGCGTTTCCCCAGCGACCACGAGATCATCCTGACCGACACCGTCGGGTTTATCCGCGAACTGCCCAAGGAACTCAAAGAGGCCTTCCGGGCCACGCTGGAAGAATTGGAAGCGGCCGATCTGCTCATTGCCGTGGCCGACGCCTCCCATCCCGAAGTGGAAGCGCAGGCCGCGGCCGTGGCCGATATTTTACAGGAAATGGAGCTGGGGGATGTGCCGCGCCTGTTTGTGCTCAACAAATGGGACGCCGTGCCCGAGGATCTGCGCGCGCCGCTGCGAAACCTCTTTCCCGAGGCCATCACGCTCTCGGCCAGGACCCGCGACGGCCTTGGCGAACTGACCACAGCCATCCTGGACCGGGTGCGCAGCGGGCCGGGCGTGTATGTCGGCCCGACCCGCCAGAAAATCGAGACTACGAACCCGTTGGAGACGGAGCCGGAAACGCAGCCCAGCAACGCTTAAGCCAGTCAGCCGGGGCCGCGCCTGTGCCAAAGGCCGGATCAGCCTGCCGGTCCCGGAGGTACAGGGCGTGGCGCTCCAGGGAGCTGTCCGCAACGACCCCCCAGGCCGCATCGGTTGGCGGGCAGTCGTCCCCGTCCCACTGGAAACCGAGGAAACGGGCGGGGTTGGCGCAGGCCAGCCGGCTGAAGTCGGCCCCCAGGCGAGTCTTGAAGAACCCCCAGTAGTCAACGGCCCTGGCCACCTGCAGCAGCATGAAGGAGTCGGTGCCAAACAGGATGTTGCGGCCGTGCGCGGTCGCCATCTGGGCGGCAAGCCAGGACCCGTACGCGTCCTGGGCGGCCGAGTCGCCCAGAGGTCCGGACTGGTAGGACACGTCGGCAAAAACGCGCTTTGGCCATCGGTCCATCGCGGCGGTGATGATATCCCGCCAGGACACGTCGGAGCCGGGTTTACCCGGCGTCTGATCGCCGAAATGGGCAAAATTGAAGCGAACCTCGTAGTCCCTGACCACATCCCGCCAGCTCACCGGCGAGCAGTAGAAATAATCATGCTGCTCAGCCCCACAAAATCCGCCGTCGTTGCAGTGCATGGTGATGGGCGCGTTATAGGCCTCGCATTCCTGCATGATCGTTTGCACCATGGGATTGTCTATGCCATAGCCCAAAGATGGATAAAGCTTGACGCCCACGCACTCGCCGCTGTCCAGGGCATGGTGCATGATGGCCAGGGCTTCGTCCCCGCGCAGGGGATTGACGGCCACGAAGGGAAGCAATCGGCCCGGATAGCGCACGGCCTGCAACACCGTGTCATGGTATTGCCCGGCGCACGGTTTGGATGGAAACAACGGATCGTCGTATTGTCTGGCGAAGCGTTCCTTGTCCTGCTGCGAGGACTCGCCGTCAACAACATCCATCATCAGGGCCACGGCCATGTACTCCCCATCCGGAGCAGCCGCAGCCTTGGTGTCGGCCATGAGCGCGTCCGTCACCTCGCTGATGGATGGCCGACAGCCGCGCCGCAAAAACTCCAGCACCGGATGGCCGACCAACCCGAATTTCTTGGCCAAAGCCGCCAGACGCGCCTCGGCAGCGCCGCCAAACAACACATCCTTGGCAAAAGCGACAATGTCATTGCAGGCTGCGTCGGACAGATGCCGGCTTTTGAGCCGGGCCTTGAGATTCGTTTCAGCCGCTGCGGTCAGAAACGACGCAAAAGTGAAGACGTGGCAATGGGCGTCAATGCGCATAGTCCCCTCCCGGCCCGGTCAGGGCCTTTTACGGGGGAATACACCAGCCAAAGCAAAAATCAATACGTGTGATAAGATATTTCAGGCAACATCTTTAGCCCAGGCACCCTTTGAGAAATTCCCGAATGATGTTCCAGTATTGAGGATTGTCGATGATGTTGTTGTGCGTGGCGGCGGCAATGACCTCGTAGGTCTTGGGTCCGGGCCACAGCGCTGACAACCGCTCGGCATGGACCGGCGGGATGAGACGGTCGTCGCCGGCCACCAGAAACAGGCTCGGAGCCGTGATCCGGGCCGCATCCGGGGCTGTGTCAAAGGGGTGTTTCATTAAAAGCCGCACCGGGGCCAGGGGATGGGCGGCCTGTCCCACGGCGGCCAGGGAGTCGTAGGGCGTGACCAAAATGACGCCGGCCACCGGTCGGTTGGCCGCGACAAAGGCGGCCACGCCCGAGCCAAGGCTGCGGCCCATGACCACGATGCGCCCGTCCGGGCCGAGCTTTTGCATGAGCGCGTCGTAGACGGCCAGGGCATCGGCTTTGACGAGCGCCTCGGACGGTTTGCCGTCAGAGCCGCCATAGCCCCGATAGTCCACGCCGGCCACGGTGTAGGCCCGCAGTTCGTTGGGCGACCATAGGAAAAAGCCGGTCTGTTCCTCGGCGTTGCCGGAAAAATAGAGCACCGCGGGCTGCAGGCGGCCGTCGCGCTGGCGCGGCAGATAATAGCCGCGAAGCATCGTCCCGTCAGCAGCCGGCAGATCAAACGGTTCCAACCGCGGGTAATAATGCTTGATCTCGTCCACCCGGCCCGGATTGGCCGCCCGGCCGGGGAAAACCATCCTGTCCTGGCCGACATAGAGCATGGTCAGATAGCCGCAGTAGGCCAGCATGGCCGCGATACAGGCAATGGTGACGTATTTCATGGCGCTCCCGGCGACCAAAGGGCAGCTTGAATTATAAGAGTGCCTCCGGCGGCCGGGGGGATCATCCCCCCCGGACCCCCTGGATGGGAAAAATTTTCAAAGGGTTATGGGTTCTTTGCGTTGGCTGTCAATCTGGTCGGCGGTGGACCGGGACAGCCGAAGTCGATGCCTGACGGGAACCACCGTTGCTTCGGCGGCCAAAGGGGTGACCCCTTTGG